>NZ_VOYW01000011.1:0-109838 GCF_013420085.1 Acinetobacter sp. YH12027 | reverse complement strand
GATTCATATTAAGCTTTACGAGGGCGTTGTATCGTCTGACGAGACGTGTATCAAGATGGGAGATATTAAATTGAAGAGCATGCTCTTCAATTTAACCCAAAACTTGGGATTTGTGTAGATACCTATGCTCTTTGGGAGAGGGCTAGGGTGAGGGAATAAAATCCTCTACCCTTGCGAAACAGTGTTTCTCATCTCCTAGAAGGAGAGGGGATAAATAAAGCAATAAAAAAGACCGCTAAAAGCGGTCTTTTTTAGATTTGAAGATAAGCGATTAAGCTTGGCCTTCAGCAGCCGTTTGCGCACGTTGCAAATTCGCTTCGAATTCAGCATCGAAGTTAATTGGTGTAAGCAATAATTGTGGGAAGCTGCCTTTAGTCACCATATCGTTCACAGCTTCACGTAGGAATGGGAACAAGATATTTGGGCAGTAAGCACCAAGAATGTAAGGAAGACGTTCTTCTTCAACGCTATCGATCAGGAAGATACCTGCTTGAGTAACGTCAACGATAAATGCAGTGTCACCAGCATTGTTCGCTTGAACGACAACTTTGAGTGAAACTTCGAAGTGTGTTGGATCAACTTTTTCTGCAGAAGAAGAAAGGTTGATATTTAGTTCAGGCTGCCATTCTTTAGTAAATACTTGAGCCCCAGGTACTTCGAAAGAAATATCTTTAGTATAAATACGCTCTAATGCCAATTGTGGTTGAGCTTGTTGTTCTTCACTCATTGTTTATTCCTTAATATGAGGTGACGATTTATGTTTAAAATTAAGATAGCATGCTGTCGAGTTTGCCTTCACGCTCTAAAGCATAAAGTTGGTCAAAACCGCCAATAAACTGATCATTAATAAAAATTTGAGGAACGGTACGGTGGTTGGTGCGTTGCATCAATTCAACACGTACTTCAGGCGCTTCATTTGATAAATTAATTTCTTTATAAGCCACGCCTTTACGCTCTAGGAGCTGTTTTGCACGAATGCAGTAAGGACATACAGTTGTTGAATAAATCGTAACTTCAGCCATGTTAATCTCCTAAGAAGCGCTTATTTGCTTTTAACTAGAGGTAAGCCTTGAGCTTTCCAGTTGCTAATGCCGCCGTCTAAACGGTATGCATCTGCATGACCGACTTGTTGCAATGCAGAACCTGCCACTTGACCAAGGTTACATACAAAAACCAACGGGCGATCAGAAGTTTTTAACTCTTCAATGTGTTTTGTAATTTGGCTATATGGAATATTACGGCTACCGCTAATATGACCTTCGCGGAAGTCTTTCGCATCACGTAAGTCAATCAATTGAGCATTTTTAGCTTTTACTAAAATCCCTAAAGATTGAGGTGAAATTTTGCGACCATTACGCTGGCCTTCAAGAATAAAGAACAGCACGACCAATACAGCCAGCGTTCCAAATAAGAAGGGGTGATTCCCCATAAATTCGAACCAACGTTCCACAATTCACCTAACTACAATTTTAAATTGCCAAGAGTATAGCCCATAAATATGGTGATCAAAATCACCCCTTCAAGGGCATGAACAGAATAAAAATTAATTTTTTTGCTGCGCTTCCGTGATTTCGTCGATCAGACGTAAATAACTGTCTAATCGGCGCGGCAAAATTTCGCCATTTTGAGCCGCCATTCTAAGCGCACATTGCTTTTCATGTTTATGCGTACAGTTACGGAACTGACAATAACCCAAATGTGACTCGATCTCAGGGAAACCTTGCTGAACTTTTTCCAATTCTAGGTGCCATAAACCAAATTCACGGATTCCAGGTGAATCAATCAATGCAGAACCTTCACCAAACGCAATTAAGCGCGTAGAGGTGGTGGTGTGCTGACCGAGCGCGGAGTTTTCCGAAATAATATTGGTTTTTTGCGCAGCATCCGGAACAATGGCATTAATTAAAGTACTTTTACCAACCCCAGACTGACCTACAAATGCGACAGTTTCACCAGAAAGTCGAGCAGAAAGTGCGCTTAAGTCACCATCGGATTGGGTTTGCATGACCTCATAGCCCAAGTCACGATATTCTTGTAATAGCGTTAAGATCGGATCGTTGTCTTTAAGTAAGTCTGATTTATTTAAGACCAATAAGGCTGGAATATCAGCATCTGCACAGGCCACCAAATAGCGGTCAATCAGGCCAGGTGCTGGCTCAGGAAGCGGTGCAAATACAATCACAATCAGGCTGACATTGGCTGCGACAGGTTTCACTTTGTGATAACGGTCAGGGCGTGTCAGTAAAGATTGGCGTGGATGAATCGCGGTAATAATCCCTAAACCTGTGATCGGGTCAGCTTGCCATTTGACACGGTCACCCGTCACCAATAATTCGAGATTGGTACGGGTATGGCAGCGCCAAACACTGCCTAATTCGATGGGTTTCCAATGGGGTTCAGGTTCACCTGCTTGCACAATGGGTTTTTCAGGATGTTGGTCGGGTGTAGACAGCGCTTGAACTTCAAGTTGACGACCATAATGTTGGACGACCAAGCCTTCCAAATCTGCAGAAGTATCGATTTCTTCCTGACGAGATTTATGTTGCTTCTGAATGCGACGTTGCTGCTGTTCAGTCAGTCGGCGCTTACGAATTAAAGCCATTCATATCCTAAAAAACCATGAAAACTAGATGGCAAAAATAGCATGAAAGCAGGGGCTATTTACAGCGCAAGCCCAATAAATTTGCTACTATGTTCATTTTTACAGCCTAATAAGATTGCACATTTATGAGCAGCACACCTGATACACGCCTGATTTGGATTGACCTTGAAATGACAGGTCTAGATACAGATAACGACCAGATTATTGAAGTTGCAACAATTGTGACGGATGATAATTTAAATATTCTGGCGGAAGGGCCTGTGCTTGCGGTACATCAGTCTGACCGTGTGCTCAATGCAATGGATGAATGGAATACTCGCCAACATGGTCAATCAGGCCTAATCGAACGTGTACGTCGTAGTAAATTGACAGCACAAGATGCTGAACAGCAAACTTTAGAATTTTTGAAAAAATGGGTGAATCCAAAATCATCACCGATGTGTGGTAACTCAATTTGCCAAGATCGTCGCTTCTTGCATCGCTTAATGCCTGAAATGGAACAATACTTCCACTACCGTAATCTCGATGTTTCATCAGTGAAAGAATTGGCGAAACGCTGGCGCCCAGAGATCATGGGTGGCTTAAAGAAAAATGCGTCGCATTTGGCGATGGATGATATCCGTGACTCCATTGCAGAGCTCAAATACTACCGTGAATATTTCTTTATTATGAATAAAGACTAAGGTTGTAAGATCGAAAAAGAGGCGAAAGCCTCTTTTTTTTATCCGAGAAATTTTCTCTATCGTTGATAGACGTTGGCTTGATGAATCTCGAGAAAACTTGCAGGTTGAGCCAAATCGGTAAAGCCAAATTGACGATATAAACCATGTGCATCTGCCGTTGCAAGCAACATGCGTCTTAGATCTGAGGAGCCACATTTTTCAAATAAAGTACTCACAATCAATTTTGAATAGCCTTTGCCTCGATGCGCATCGGCGACATAAATATCGGCTAAATAAGCAAAAGTTGCATAATCCGTAATAGCACGACCAAAACCGATGAGTTCATCATCGAGAAGTAAGGCCACGGCCAAAGAGTTTTCAATCGCTTTTTTCACCACATGTTTTGGAATATCTTTTGACCAATAGGTATGGCTTAAAAAGCGATGCACGGTGTCTAAATCCATTTCATTTTTGTCATCGGTAATTTTTAAATTATTTGGCAGAGGATGGATGTCCATGGCAATACACACTTGAGCTTTTGATCTATGGTTATATTTTTAAAGCAGATCTCCGTTCGCTGTAAATGTTTATTTTGATGGATTTAGACCTGATGCGAATGCCGCTCTATTGCGATGTATGCTGAATTGCGTTTTATCAAAGAAAAAAAGCAGTGAATTTGCTAAAATGGCGGCTCATTTAACACTGCCTCCAGACCTATGACTGAACTGCTCCAAGATGATGAATATGACCGCCGTTTTGCTGGCGTAGCCAAAATATATAGTGATGAAAGTTTTCATCATTATGAAAAAAGTCATGTCATGGTGATTGGGATTGGTGGTGTAGGCTCATGGGCGGTCGAAGCTTTAGCGCGTACAGGTATTGGTGAGCTAACCTTGGTCGATATGGATGTAGTTGCTGCATCGAATATTAATCGACAATTGCCTGCCATGAGCACGACACTGGGACATGAAAAAATTGAAGTGATGGCAGAGCGCTGCCGTGCGATTAATCCCCGAATCAAAATAAATTTGATTGATGATTATCTTACGCCTGAAAATGTCAAAGAAATTTTGGCAGGTGCTCCTGACTTGATTTTAGATTGTATTGATGATGTGAAGGCAAAATTTGCCTTAATGCTACATTGCCGTTTTAATAAAATTCCGTTGATCGTTTCCGGTGGAGCAGGGGGTAAACTTGATCCGCTGAAAATCCGAGTCGCAGATTTATCAAGAACAGAGCAAGACCCGATGTTAGCTAAATTGCGGACACAATTACGTGGCAAAGGCATTTGTAAAAAGCCGAAAGAAAAGTTTGGCATCACCTGTGTTTATTCAATTGATAATCCATTTTCCAGTGCTGATGTTTGTCCAAGTGCAGGCTTACGTTGTGGTGGATATGGTTCAGCAGTAGTCGTGACGTCCAGCTTTGCGATGGTGGCTGTGTCAGAGGTGCTCAAAAAACTTGATGCAAAACGAGCAAAAGCATGACAGCTATCTCATTTTGAAAAAAATAAAGCACCGAATTCGGTGCTTTTTTTGTATATAGAATTAAAATCAGACACAATGTTGGAATAATTAAAATATTGATTTTTTTGGGGCGAGTATGTGGTTTTTACTGATACTAATTTTGGGGATGGGAGCACTTGCGTTTTGGATGTGGAAAAGACCCGATCCAGTAAAACGCGATCAGGCTAAAGCAGTTGGGCATGACTTGTGGATAGACCAATTAGATGCACAACTGAAATTCGCAGAACGTTTAATGCTTGATGCACCAACCGACTATGCGCGTGCCTATGAATTGTATCAAAATTTGGCCAAACAGCATGAAATTCCGCAGGCCTATGTCGCTATGGGGCAGATGCATTTACAAGGCTTAGGCCGAGAAGTCAGTGTGGAAAATGCGCTGGCTTTATTGGAAAAAGCCAATAGTTTAGGCAGTGATGATGCTGCATATGTGTTGGGGCAAGTTGAAGAAGGTATCTATGGCGGAGTGCCCAATATTGAGAAAGCACAATATTGGTATCGACATGCGATTTCACGCGGTCATTTGGATGCGCAATATCGACTCGCTGAATTAAACCCAGAAGATCAAACGCATGCCGAGCAGCAACATTTAGATTTGTTGCAAAAAAATGCGGACGATGGACATGCCAATTCACAGTATCAATTGGCACAGTTCTATTTAAACCAAGCCACGCCAAATATTGCTCTGGGATTGGAATATTTACTGAAAGCTGGCCAACAAGATCATATGGCGGCTATTCAGCAGTTGCAGCAATTCTATGCACAAGGAAAGTATCTTGCGCAAAATGATGAAAAGTCATTGCAATATTTAAAGCGAGGATTGCTACTCGGGCACCAGCAGCAGTTGTATGAATATTATCAAGCAGTATTGATGGGTAAAATCGACGTCGATCAGCGTCAGCGGGTTTATCATGATCTTTTGCAGCAGGCCAAAGAGCACAAAGTTGCAGCAGCCAGCCGATTATTAGGTATTGCACATTTTCATGGTTGGTACCTGGAGAAGCAGGAAACTTTAGGTTTTCGCTTTCTGACCGAAGCTGCTCAACTTAAAGATGCTGAAGCGATTAGTCTTATTGCCGCACTGTATTTTGAAAAGTATTTGGTTCGTGATGATCCGCAAAAAGCATTTGAGTTATATCAAACAGCGTATCAATTCAAACCATTATTCATTAACCAAGTCGGTTTAGCACTATGCTACCTACATGGGGTCGGTGTTGAGCGAAATATCAAGCAAGCACAGCAACTTTTAATTGAAGCTGCTAGGCATTTAAATGATATGTCCATTACTTGTGTCGCGGATCAAAACTATGTGATTGGACGGTTTTATGCATTGCCAGAGTATCCATTAGCACATCGTGATCAGTGTCTGAGTTATCTGGAAAAAGCCGCAGAACAAGGTTCGCAGGATGCTGCTTGGTATCTCTACCGTTTAGCCGTGGACAATATCTTGCCTGATCTCTCATTTGATGATGCTCAAACACAGCGAGCATTGTTGAGAGCGGCGAAATTAGGTCATCCTGATGCACTTACGCAACTGGGTCTGGTTAACTTAAAAGGACAATGGGGAGCACAAGATTTCCAACAAGCATCGCAGTATTTTTCGCAAGCGGCGGCATTGGGAAATGTGACTGCCTTGTACCAGCTTGGTGAAATGTCAGAACATGGTTTAGGTGTACAGCAAGATTTATCCCAAGCGCATAGTTATTATGCACAAGCGGCTCAGGGGATGAATGCTGCGGCATTAACGCGATTGGGTTATTTCTATATTCATGGCATGGGCGTAGAGCGTGATCTTAAAATTGCACAGCAATATTTGGAAAAAGCGGCTTTGCAAGGCTATGTTGAAGCACAAGAACAATTGGAGAATATTCACGCATTTTTAAATGCCAATTAATCGTGATGCAAAGCAGTAAGGTGGTATGAAGAGACCTGAAGTTTAGTTTGATGGTCTCTACATTTATTTTAATACAGAAATAAATAGAGTAAAAATAACATAAAGAATTGATGTGGAAATTTGAATTTTTACTTACATAAAACCCAAAAAAGCAGGCAAATTATGCCTAGAAAAATATGAGTTTTTTTGATTAAATACCCCGCATATTTTATAAAAATCTGATTTTAGATAATAACGATGCTGAACAATATATATTCTGCAATTGAAAAATTGGGCATTAGTCCACAAAAACGTGCTTTGCATATTCAATTTTCCAATACCACGCTGAATGAACAAGTATTCTTGCAACGTATTGATGGGGAACATGCCTTAAGTGAAGGTTTGAATGTTCAGCTCATCTGTCTCTCAACTTCTGCCACCTTAGAACTCAAACAATTTATTGGTACACAAGTCGCAATCGATCAGGTAACCGATGCGGGTCAACTTTTTCGTATTACCGGGATCATTACAGAAGCATTTCAAGGCCAAAGTGATGGTGCATTAACGCTATATAAGTTGACCTTAGAAGATGCAACGGCATTATGGCATAAGCGTCGTAATAGCCGCGTGTTTATGAATAAATCGGTCAAAGATGTGGTCGAGATTATTTTTAAGGAATGGCAAAAAAAGAGCCCACTTTTTGCAGCGAGCTTAAGTTTGGACTTAAGTGGCTTAAAAAAAGAGTATGACGTTCGACCATTCATGATGCAAAGTAATGAAACCGACTATGATTTTATTACCCGCTTATTACGCAGTGAAGGCATTCATTGGTTGGTTGATGAAGCTCAATCTTTTGTAACATCGTCTGCGACACCCATAGCAGCGCAAAAGCTACGTTTGATTGATGATAATAGTCAATATCAAGCTTTGGAGCGACGTAATATTCGTTTTCATCGTAGTAGTGCGACTGAAAAAAATGACAGTATGACCAGTTTTATCGGTCAGCGTAGTCTGCAACCGACGTCGGTGCATGTGCAGCGTTGGCAGGCAGATGTGCTTGAACAGGACGAGGGTGGTGGTGCAGTACAAAGCAAGCACCTACATAGTCAAAATCAAGATAATGCGAACTTAAGTTTAGAGCAGGCATGGCATGTGAGCCCTGCATGGATGCAAGATCTGAATGGTGAAGATGCTGCAACAGCTTCTAATAGTGCTCAAGTTGAACGTCTCAATCAAAATTTTAGTGATTATTATGCGGCTCAAGCCAAACAATTTATTGCTAAAAGTACCGTGCGTGATACACAAGTTGGTTATTGGTTCAAATTGGATGAGCATCCAGAGATTGACCAGCATCGTGGTGCCGATCAAGAATTTTTGATTTTATCTAAGTCTTTTTATAACCAAAATAATTTACCCAAAGACTTAACCGATCAAGTTACACAACTGATCCATCAAAGTCAGTGGCAAGTCAAACAAAGCGATGCTGATGAACGCCAAGCCAATACCTTGGCTTTGCAACGTCGAAATATTACGACCGTTCCTGAATTTAATCCACTTACACATCGACCAGTAACACATCCACAGCGTGCCAAAGTTGTGGGTCCTGCCGGTGAAGAAATCCATGTTGATGAATGGGGACGGATAAAAGTCCGTTTCCTATTTACCCGTTCCGATGATCATGTTCATGATGGCGGTGCAGGTGCGAATAATAATGACACAGACTCGGCTTGGGTTGATGTACTGACGCCTTGGGCCGGCGAAGGTTATGGCGCACGCTTCTTACCTCGAATTGGTGAAATAGTTGTCGTCGATTTCTTTGATGGCAACATTGACCGACCTTTTGTCGTGGGTCGTATTCATGAAGCGCAGCGTAGTCCCACTAAATTTGACAATAAAGGACAATTACCAGATACCAAAAAACTTGCGGGAATTCGTTCCAAAGAAGTGGCGGGAGAGGGTTTTGGTCAATTACGCTTTGATGACACCACGGGGCAAATTAGTACCCAGCTGCAAAGTAGTCATGGTGCGAGCCAACTGAACCTCGGTAAGCTCAGTCATCCAAAAGATAAAGCAGAAAGTGAAGATCGGGGTGAAGGTTTTGAGCTGCGGACCGATCAATGGGGGGCGCTACGAGCTGGACAAGGTTTATTGGTGTCGACTTATAAACAGGAAAAGGCCAATGGTGAACATTTAGATGCAGAGATTGCAAGAACACAGCTGGAGACGAGTCATAGTAATAGTAAGTCTTTAAGTGATATTGCAAAACAACAAAAAACAGATGAAATTGAATCTGTTGAACAGCTCAAAGCTTTTGCCAGTGAAATAGAAAAAGATATCGCTAAATTTAAAAAAGCCATTCTTTTACTTAACTCAGTGGATGGTATTGCACTGAGTACACCAGAGGATATTCATTTATCTGCAACAGGCATGATCAACCAAATTGCCGGTGATAGCATTAACCTGAGTACGCAAAAAAATATTGTGGGACAAGCTTTAGGTAAGGTTAGCTTATTTGCAGCTCAAGGTGGTATTAAAGCAATAGCAGCGCAAAGTAAAGTCGAAATTCAGGCACAGTCTGATGCTTTGGATATTTTGGCAAAAAAAGGAATTACGATTTCTTCTACTGAAGACAAAATAGAGATTAGCAGTCCTAAAGAGATTGTGATCACAGGAGCTTCTTCCCAAATTACTTTAAATGGCTCGGGAATTCTTGCTAAGACAGGCGGTAAATTTGAAGTAAATGCAGGGCAGCATCTATTTAAACCTGCATCGAGTGCAAGCAAGTCTACACAACTTCCTGCTTCAAACCCTTTGAAAGGTGCCTTAGAACTTCTTAAAAGTTATGGGGGGCAAGATTTCTTTAGTGGCACCGGTTTTAAAGTGATTGATGCTTTAGGTAAACAAGTTTCAGGGAAACTCGATGGCAATGGCTTTGCACAAGTTACAGGGATTGCACCGGGACCCGCGAAAGTGGAGTTTGATAAAGATCCACGCAGTGCGTGGGATCAGTCTAGTCACTTTAATCGCAACTATGATTGGGCGGAAAAAGTGGTACCAGGCGCTTCGGACTTTTTACAAAATACATTGGGTTCGTTGGGGCAAAATTTAACATCACAGTTAAAAGATAATCTCTTTAATTTAAATGCCGATTCTTTAAAAAATATCGGAAAAAATGCATTAAAAGATCTAGGTGGACAGGCATTAAATCAATTTAAAGACCAAGTCACCAACTCTGCACTATCTGCAATTTCATCGAAACTCAACTTGGGACTTTCTGCTTCACAAATGGCAAGTTTGGGTCAGGGTGCACAAGGCTTATCCAGCGTATTAGGTGGAACTGGAATGAGTAACGGCATCGTTTCTGGGTCAACTGCTGCCGCAGTTCAGAACTCACAAGCAACCATTGATAAGGATATTGTGGGTCGTAAAATTTCTTATTCCACACGCGCATTGACTTATACGGAAACCATTCGAGAAGGCTCTGCAACGCCTACGAATGTGACAGCTGCACCAGTCGCAGTGCCTAAAGTGCCTGAAATAAAAGTAGTGGAAGCTGCACCAGAAAAAGCGATACCTGTCCTTGCTAGTGATGATGATTGGGTGGACCGGAAACAATATTCAAGTCCTTACCTCACTTACAGTGAAACCACACGACCGAAAAAGAACAATGGTTAGCGTTTGCTAAAACTAGCGTCAAACACAGTTTTAAATATTTAGAATTTGAGTAATAGGTTTTTACATGACAATTGATCAAAATGTTCAAAAAGAACAACAGACAATAAATAAGCCAGCCGTAGAACTGGCAATTTTTAATTTAGAAAGTGTGACGCATACTGAAGATCATAAATTTATAGCACATCAAATTCAGGATTATTTAAAAGCGTGTGGAAATACCAGCCTTGAGCAGTTAAAAGCCAATGCAAATGTGCCTACGGTGGCCAATATTTTTGCACTTTCAGGTGCAGTGTTGGACTTACTATTATTTGCAACCGAGCAAGAACAAGGCGATGCCGCTGTGCAAAAATCTGCTTTGCTGAGCATGAACCTGATTGGCTTATATTTAGAGCCAAAAGCTGAAGCGCATGTGCGTATGGCATTGCGTCCATTATTGGGATTGATGGCTGAAAAGCTCTATCCAGAAAATGGCAAAATTCAAGAAGCTGATATTCGCCGTATGACCTTGCATTTAAATGCACAAATGGCAGGAGATTTAGAAAAGTTTCTGACTGAAACACAGGCCAAACTACCTAGCCTGCTTTCAGGTGCGACAAATTTAGGAACATCAATATTAAACACTTTTGCAGCACCTATTCAGTCGGGGCTGGTTTCACCGACTATTAGCTTTGGTGCAAGTGCTGAAAAACGAGATCCGGCAGAACAATTTAGCAATTGGGCAAAACCGCTGATTGATTTAAGTAAAACCAGCGCACTTGCTAATATGCTACCTAAAATAAGGAAAGAACAAACAGGCACGCTGCTACAAACTCAAGCAACTCAGGCATTGAGTTCATTTCCAAATGAAATTCAACGTCAAGCTAACGCAGGTCTAAAATACAGTTTGGCATGGCTAATTCAAGAAACCTTAAAAGCCATTAAAACTCAAGGTAACAAAGCCAATGCCAGTGTGCCGATTAATCAAACTGGCGAGCATGAGCAGCATACGACGGGCGATACTTTAGAGTTTTTGACTTTACAGGCCGATGCGCTGAATGATCCCATTTGTGCAACTCTTTCTAGTGAATCAACATTGAGTGATTCTGCAACTGGGCAAAGTATTAGTTTTTCGATTGGGGCCGAGCGAGTCAATCATACAGATTTTGATCTACCTAAAGTGGGTTTCAGCTTTAGCCGACAATATAACTCGCAAATGCATGAGTTTGATGGCAGCATGATAGGCGCTCGTTGGATGATGCCTTTTTCGAATGTCATCATCCAAAATAGAAACGGCTATTTGTTTATTGATAGTAATGGGCGCAAGCATCAGCTACCAGATTCAATTACCTATGAAGCATACACGGTGCCTTATGAAGGCTTTACGGTAGAACCTTTAGAAAATGAAGATTTGCTACTAAACTTTGGTTCAGCGTGGAGTTTCCATTTTCACAGCTTTAATGGCGGAAAACACTATCAGTTGATTCAGCAATTCAATGAAGAAACAGATGAAAAAGTTGCTTTAAGTTATTTACTATTTGAACAGCAGGCTTATCTGCAAAGTATTGATTTTCAATTGAAGAAAGCTAAACACCAGCTCAAGTTTGCCTTTAATGATCAAGTAAAAGTTATCGCTGCTTTTGTGGATGAACAGGCAGAGCCAGTGTCACGTTATGAATATGATACGCAAGGCAATTTAATTAAGGCTGTAGATCAAAATGGTCACGTGCGCAGCTATGAATATAATGATGCGCATCAGCTGACCCGTTATACCGACCGTACAGGGCGTGGGCAAAATATTCGTTATGAATCCAAAGAAGCGAATGCCAAAGCCATAGCAGAATGGGCAGATGACGGCAGCTTTAAGACCCGTTTGGAGTGGCATCCACGACTGCGCCAAGTTGCTGTATATGATGCTTATGATGTGCCGACCTATTACTATTTTGACTTAGATGGTTTTACCTATCGCACACGCTTAGCCGATGGCCGTGAAAAATGGCTATCGCGTGACAGTCAAAAACGCATTACCCGTCAAATTGATTTTGCAGGCCTAGAAACCGAACAAGTTTATAACGAGCAAGATCAGCTGATTAAAATTGTACAGCCGAATGGAGGCATCATCCGTTTTGCCTATGATGAAGCAGGAAATTTGACGGAAACTAAAGATCCAGAAGGTCATATTTGGAAAAAAGAATACGATGCAGACGGTAATGTAACGAAGGAAATTAATCCTTTAGGTCATAGCACGCAATATAAATACAACAACGATAATCAAATTGTCGAAATCATTGATGCCAAAGGCGGCGCTAAAAAAATTCAATACAATGATTTGGGGCAAATGACCGCATATAGCGATTGTTCAGGTAAAGAGAGCGCATGGGAATACGATGAAGAAGGCGCACTGACGGCCCAGCAGTCTGCTGCTGCGCAGCAAATCAAATATATCTACAGCTCAGAAGGTAAAGACAAAGGTCAGCTTAGAGCAATTGTTTATCCTGATGGTTTAAAGGAACAATTTGAGCATGATGAAGAAGGGCGCTTGCTGAAGCATACGGATACCAAAGGTTTAAGCACGCAGTATCGTTATAACTCAGTTGGGTTGCTCGAACAGCGTATAGATGCGAACCGTCATCAAATAGGCTACCAATGGGATCAGCAAGGCCGTATTCAAAAGCTGATCAATCAAAACTATGCAGAATATTTATTTGAATATAACCGTTATGGTCAATTGGCACGTGAACAGGCTTTCGATGGCGAAGAAAAATATTATAGCTACAATGAAAACGGTCAGCTGTTCCAAATCCGTCAGCCAAATGTGTTTACTCAATTTGCATATTTTGCTGATGGCGCAATCGCTTCAAAAACTTATACCCATGTACAAACTCGTGTAAGTCAAACAGAAGAATTTGAATACAACCTGAATCATCAGTTGAGTAAGGCGACGAATAAAGACAGTCAAATCGATTTTTATCGCAACGCGCTTGGCCAATTGGTTCGTGAGCATCAGCATTATAAAGTGCCGCATTTAACTCCGCTGACGGCTGTGCTGCGTTATGAATATGATGTGCTGGGAAATTTAACTCAAACGATTCGCCCTGATGGACAGGTTCAAAGCAATTTGAGTTATGGTTCAGGGCATATTTATGGTATTGCGTTAAATAAAAAAGACATGGTGGCATTTCAACGTGATGACTTGCACCGCGAAACCACTCGTATGCTGGCGAATGGCTTAATTCAGACTAAAAATTATAATGATGTAGGTTTACTCAGTTCGCAGCTGATTCAGCCAGAGCAAGAGACTTTAGGGCGAGTACAGCATCAAGCAGAACGACATTATCAATATGATCAAAATTATTTGCTCACCCAAGTAAATGACAGCCGATTAGGTAAGCTGACGTATCAGTATGATGCCATTGGCCGTTTAACACAGAGTAAAAGCCTACATCAAACAGAAAACTTTGCTTTTGACCCAGCAGGGAATTTAATTAACCCTATTGCCACGCCAGCCTCTCAAGTGAAAAGTAATTTGATATCGCAATATAAAGGCAAAAGTTATAAATACGATGCGCAAGGTAATGTGATTGAAACTAGCCATGCAGGCAAAACATTAAAACTGACGTGGGATAATCTGAACCGATTGGTTCGCAGTGATCACCAGGGTCAGGTGACTGAATATGGTTATGATGTATTTGGCAGACGTTTGTTTAAGAAAAACCAAAATGCACAAACCTTGACGTTATTCGGCTGGGATGGTGACTTGATGATTTGGGAGTCACAGCAATCTAATAACGTTGGAGAAGACTACACTAAGCATTATGTCTATGAACCACAGAGTTTTGTGCCATTACTGCAAACGGGCTATACAGGTTTTATCAAGCTTTTAGAAACGCCTGACTATGCCCAATTTCAGCATGAGGATTATTCGGTTTATAAAGATCCGATTTGGAGAACTGAAACCCGAAAGAACAAAGCTGAGTTGGAAAGAGTTGCTTTTTACCACTGTGACCAAGTGGGTACGCCTCAAACATTGAGTAATGAGTTAGGTGAGTGTATTTGGGAAATTAAACAGGATACATGGGGTACAACTTTAAAGGTAAAGACCAGTGAAAATTTATTAGAGCAAACCAATATTCGGTTTCAAGGGCAGTATTATGATGGGGAAACAGGCCTTCATTACAACCGTTACCGCTATTATGAGCCGCATAGTGCAAGGTATGTCAGTAAAGATCCAGTTGGACTAGAAGGTGGACTTAATAACTTAGCGTATGTAAGTGATCCTAATATGTGGGTTGATCCGCTAGGGTTGATGGCGGAGAAAAATAAGGACGACCATTGGCGTATACCTGATAATGCATCAAAATGGCTTATAGACGAGAATAAATATCACAAAGATATATATGATGCTACACAACAAAAAAAGAATGCTAATAAAGCTTCACAGATAAAATATGCCATGGATAAACAAAAAAAACTTGATGAAAAAAAAGCTCAAGATAAAGCCTTAAGAGATGCTGTAGCAAATTCACGTTTAACAGGTTCTCGTGGTGAGAAAGTTAATATTCCTTCAGGTGGGTATAAACCACATGATCCTAGATGGGGTGGGTGTCGAGGAACTTGTTCTGTATGGGATTATGTAGTCTGTACAGGTAGTGTAGGAGGGGTGTCAGTTGGTTTTGTAGATAATCTAAGGTTACCAGTTGGTGAAGGAAACTATGTGTCCGTTTCAGGAAATGTTTTAAGCATAGCCGATGAATTACCCAAAAGCTATAAAGATGCCATGGGCTGGAGTTGTGCGGGCGGTATTATTAAAAATTTGGATCCTAATCGTGTTAAAGATATGCCAAGATCAGATATTGTCCATGAATTTGTAAGTGGAGCATCTATTTCTAAAGGTGCTATTTTGGGCTTTCCATTATTAGGCATTGGAATGAATAAAGTCACACCAATAGTGGATAAAAATAGTCCAGTTTATGGGGCTTATTCTAAAGAGTATGTAATAGGAAGTAGTGGTGTTAATGTGGATGTGGGATATACGGAGATGATTTCAAAATGAAAAAAAAATTGATTATAATTTTCTGTAATTTGTTTTGTTTAATATTAGTTGGTTGTCAGAAAAAAGAACCAACGAATTTGATTTTGAGTAATGAACCTGAAAACTTGAGATTAATGGCTGAGGGGAGAATCATTTTTGGTGGCAACTTAGAAAATGCGAGAAGTTTTTCTTCATATGCGTCTTATAAAGTTCTGTATGAAATTAAAGCTCAAAACTTAACGTTAGATGAATGGTTATCGAAAGACATATTATTAAAACAAAGAGGTTGGAAGTATTTAGGAAAAAAAGATAATGGCTATATTTACTGTCAGAATATGACACAGTTTGAAGTTGTCCCTCCACAATCGATCATTAAAAATGCAGTGTTACAAGGAGGAGATATGTATAAACAGGCTAAAGACTATTGGGTAATTGGTTTCAGTACTGCAAAAACAAGTTCGTATAATATGTGTGAAAAAGAAAGAAAACATAAAGTTAGTTAATCAACCTTGATATTAGATCTCTTTCATAAATCAAAAAACGAGCACCTTTTTGATTGATATTTGTACTCTAACTTTCTTAGCATTCATGCATAATCTGCGGATGAAATACATTGATTCAAAGAAGAAGCTTTCTGATCCTCAGTTCAAGCGATATACGGGCATCTCATGGTCAACCTTTGATTTAATGGTTGAACAACTGAAAATGTATGTTCCTGCTAAAGGTAGACCAACTAAATTGAGCATAGAAGATCAAATCCTTCTGTGCTTAAGTTATTGGCGCGAATATCGAACCTTGTTCCATGTTGCAACAAGTTATGGCGTGTCAGAGCCCACTGCTTCAAGAATTGTCCGTCATGTAGTGGATTGCTTGATCAAGTCCAACCTATTTAACTTGCCGAAAAATTTACCTGAAGGTGTTGACTGGAATGTAGTGATTGTAGATGCTACAGAAATTCCAATACAAAGGCCTAAAAACAGAAGAATAGCTATAGTGGTAAGAAAAAAGTTCATACATTCAAAGTTCAGGCGATCATTCACTATAAAACTCAGCAGATTCTGAGTTTATGTACCAGTCGTGGAGCCATACATGATTTTGAACTGTTTAAATGCAACTTAAATCAGACTCTAGTAGGGTCATTTGTTCTTGCAGATACAGGCTAGCAAGGAATTTATATAGTTTATCCAAATAGCCTATTACCGTTAAAAGCAAAAAACGTTGTGAACTAGATGCTGAGCAAAAACTTATAATTAAGAAGGGCTTTGTTGCACAAAGATTTGAAATGCAAAGCGCCCCTAATTGAGCCAAATTTAAGGCGTAACTTGGGTAAGTGGCCGACCTAATTCCGTAAATCTGTTGAGGGCTGCTACACGTGTATGAATCTCATTCACTTGGCTATCAAAACTCCTTGCACTGAGTTTATCTCCTAATAATTTGATGCAATGCATCTTAGTTTCAACCAAACTTCGCCGATGATAGCCTGACCATTTTTTCCATAGTGTCCGGCCTAAACGTTTAATTGTTCGAAGTAATTCATTTCGCTCAAGGGAGCTACTCTTTGTATCTTTCCATGGTTTCGCATTTTTTCTAGGTGGAATCACCGCATGCCCTTGCCGATCTGCAATAACCTGACGGCATTGCTTGGTGTCATAAGCTCCATCAGTATAAACAGAGTCAATCCGCCCATCTTGTGGAATCTGATTAAGTAAATCACCAAGCACCTGTGAATCACTGACATTATTGGTTGTAAGCTGAACTGCTCGTATTTGTAGGGTTTTAGCATCTATACCAATATGAAGTTTACGCCATTGGCGACGATATTCAGGTCCATGTTTCTTGCGCTTCCATTCGCCCTCACCTAGAAACTTCATGCCTGTAGAGTCCATGAGTAGATGCAGCCCATCGCTACTTTTTTGTTAGCTGATTACAATATCAATATGCTTTTGTCTTCTACAAAGCGTGGTGTAATCTGGAGCTATCCAATTTAATCCGCAAAGTTTAATCAGACTTTGCACAAAGCCAGTAACCATACGTAAAGACAGACGAAATAAGGATTTAATTATTAAGCAGCATTGGATGGCTGCGTCGGAGTAGGTTTGATTTCGCCCTTGTTTGCCTTTTGGCTGCGCATACCATTGTCTAGCAGGATCAAACCAAAGGGCAATATTTCCGCGACTCATGAGTGCTCGGTTATATGCGGGCCAATTGGTTGTGCGGTAGATTTTGTGTGTAGGTTTCTTCATTTGAAAATTATATCGCTGAAAAAGCCTTTACAGATAGGTTTGTTCAACAAAGCCTATCGAACTTAAGGTAATTGCTGAATCGGACTGCCACCCAATGCCTGCATTAAAGTTACATAAGCATTATATTGACTCTGTTTGGTTTGAACCAAAGACAGTCGCGCATTACGTGTAGTTTCCTGTGCATCAAGCAAGTTTTTCAACGCAATTGCACCATTACGATAACGAACTTCAGTCAAACGCTCAGTCTTTTCTGCAAGCTGTACATTACGCTCTTGC
This sequence comes from Acinetobacter sp. YH12027, assembly GCF_013420085.1. NCBI lineage: Bacteria > Pseudomonadati > Pseudomonadota > Gammaproteobacteria > Moraxellales > Moraxellaceae > Acinetobacter > Acinetobacter sp. YH12027. The sequence continues at coordinate 91,976 of NZ_VOYW01000011.1, read as the reverse complement.
AAAGCAACTTGTTGACTTAACTCAGTACGATTGGATAGCGCATTTTCCACATCGGCAAAAGCCTGATACAAGGTCTGACGATATTGAATAATAGATTTTTCATAATCTAAATCACTAATCGCAAGGTCTTTCTTCATATCGTTATATTGCAAGAAAGGTAAACTTAAACTTGCACCCAAAGCCAAAGCAGGGTTTTGTAATAAATTACTCAAAGAGGTACTACTCGAGCCTAAACTGCCAGTCAAACTAATTGAAGGGTAGTAACTCGCTTTCGTTGCATCTTTATTTGCCAAAGCTTTACGTAATCTTAACTCGCTTGCTTGTAAATCTGGACGGCGAGACAACAACTCGGCAGGTAAACCTGCTGCAATTGTCGGTAATGCAATTCGAGGTAAACGCTGCGGCTCTGAAATATTCAGTTGTTGCACAGGTTCATGCAATAACACAGCCAATGCAGTACGTGTTTCCACTTTTTGTTGGGCAATTTGGCTTGAGGTCGCTTTTTGACTTTGGACCGACTGTTCCGCTTGGGTTAGATCTAAACCTGACACAGCACCGGCTTTATATTGCACCTTGACCAAGTCATAGGTTTTTTGCGTACTGGCCAAATTTTGCTGCGCAATACTGTAGCGCTCATTTAAATAGCCAAGTTGCCAATATAGGTTTGCTGTTGTTGCAATCAAACTTTGGGCAGTGGCTTGCAGGTCTTGTTCAGTTGCTAAAGCTTCCCATTTTGCGGCCTCAGTCTGGCTAGCCAAACGACCAAATAAATCTACTTCATAACTGACGCCACCACTGAGTGATACACCTTTTGATGAGTCATCACCTGAGTTAAGGTCAAAGTTATGTCCAGTAGAGACACTTGAACTCACGCGTGGCCCTTGTTTATTTTCAGCCAAACCTGCTTGTAGTCGAGCTTGCTGTAAATTAATACCTGCTACAGCAAGGTCTGTATTGGCCGCTAAAACTTGATTCACCAACTGGTTTAATTGAGCATCATTAAACAATGTCCACCATTGGTCAGCATAAGTATCTGCATGAACTTGCTGACTCATGGCTTTTGCATTTTGAAATTGCGTCGGGATTTGTGTTGCAGGAGCTTCGTACGGCGTTTTAACCACAGCGGCACAGCCGACTAAGCTACTTCCGAGAATGAAGGCACTTGCAAGTTTAGTTAAGGTCATTTGCATCATTAATTCCTTATTCGCGAGAAAGCGCATCGACAGGGTTAAGCTGTGCGGCATTACGTGCAGGAATAAAGCCAAACACAATACCAATCATACTTGAGCAGACAAATGCAGCAACGATAGACGTCGTTGAATAGGCCATTTGAAATGTTCCACCGGCAAAATGACTAATCAATTGTCCAATACCTAAAGATAATAAAACCCCAAGCACACCGCCTAAGATACACACCAACACCGCCTCAATCAGGAACTGTTGCAGAATGTCACTTTGACGTGCACCCACGGCCATACGCACACCAATTTCTTGGGTACGTTCAGTCACAGAAACCAACATAATGTTCATGACCCCAATACCACCGACGACCAATGAAATCACGGCAATCGCAGACACTAATAGGGTCATTGTTGCCGTGGTTTGTTGAATGGTTTCGCGGATACTATCGGAGTTCTGTGTAAAGACATCTTGCGCGCCATGACGTTGTACCAATAAGCTTAAGATGGCGTTCTCAGCAGCAGCACTTGGATATTCATCTTTCACTCGGACAATGATGCTACGTACATTCGACTGACCTAACATACGACTCATGACCGTTGAATAGGGTAAATACACATTCAGGCTATCTGAGTTGCCCATCATGCTTTTTTGTTCTTCGATCACGCCAATGATACGGCTCGGCACACTGCCTAACAAAATGACTTGACCCACAGGGTTGGTGCCATCGGCAAAGAAAGTATTTTTAGTATTACTATCAATCACCACATCTTGCGCTTGCTCAGTCACACTTTCTTTATCAAAAGGTTGACCAGAAGCGAAGTTCATTCCTTTGACATAGAAGAAATCTTCACTCACGCCATTCACTGTGGTCGACGCTTCAGTGTCTTTAAAACGTGCTGTAACAGATGAATTGACTGAAGGACTAACGCCATCGACATAAGGCTGTTCAGCAAGGGCCGTCGCATCGGCAGGAATCAATGTTTTTACTTGGGAGGATCTGGAATTATCACCAAAGCCTCGACCTTGATACACCGTGATGGTATTGGTACCTAAACTGCTGATATTTTCTAAAATTTGCTTTTGTGAACCATTCCCAAGAGCCACAACAGAAACCACAGAAGCGATACCAATAATGATCCCGAGCATGGTTAAAAATGTACGCATACGGTGAGCATTCATGGCAAGGATCGCCATACGGAAGGCTTCACCTAAACGGTCAACGGCAGAGCGCCAGCTTGAGGTTTTTTTCTGTGTGTTTGGAACGAGTTGCTGTTTTTCTAAAGGTTCATCATCTGTTTCAGGTACATTGGGCTGATCTGAGATGATATTACCGTCAGAAATTTCAATAATTCGAGTCGCATTTTTTGCAACATTATGGTCGTGCGTGACCAAAATAATGGTATGACCTTTGGCATTGAGTTCGCGCAAAATCCGCATCACTTCAATACCACTATTCTTATCTAGTGCACCGGTCGGTTCATCGGCAAGAATAACATCGCCACCATTCATGAGGGCACGCGCAATCGATACACGTTGTTGCTGACCACCCGATAGTTGGCTCGGACGGTTTTGGGTTTTTTCACCCAGTCCAAGATCGGTTAGTAGTTGCTTGGCACGTGCATTGCGTTCAGTTGCATCTGCACCGGCATAGATTGCAGGAACTTCGACGTTACCAGCAGCATTCAAATCACCGAGTAAGTGATAGCGCTGGAAAATAAAGCCAAAATATTCACGGCGTAACTGTGCCAGTTCATCAGGTTCAAGTTCACGGGTTTCACGCCCCTTGACCTTGTAACTGCCTTTGGTTGGCTTATCAAGGCACCCCAAAATGTTCATGAGGGTAGATTTACCAGAACCGGACTGACCTACAATCGCCACCAGTTCACCTGGGTAAATCTCAAGATTAACCCCTTTTAGAATCTGGACTGAGCTTTCACCAGCAGGGAATTCACGAGTCAGATTCTTGACCTCGAGTAGAGGCGTCTGATTTTGACTCATCATTACATTCTCATTGGGCCGCCGCGATTACTGCGTTTTGCAGAATCATTACTAGTGTCTGAACCGTCGGCAATCACGACTTGATCACCTTGTTTTAAGCCACGAATCACTTGTGCGGTCACACGGTTATTTAAGCCAAGTAATACGGGTTGAGGTTGCGCAGCGCCATCCGCTTGTAATACACGCACCATGGCAACGCTCGCTTTACCTTGTTTGACCAGTGCCTTTTCAGCTTCAGTCAGTTCTAAACCTTTAGGACGATTTGGATGGTCTTTGTTCGATTTAGCTTCTGCGTTGGCATTTTTATCCGCAGATTGACCATCGGTAGACGTATTATTTCGGCTACGTTGTGGATGGTTTGAGGTTTGTACGGCAGCGGCAGGTACCGTTAAGACATTCTTGGCTTCATCTAAAATGATATACACCTGAGCGGTCATATCGATACGCAATTTGCCATCTTCATTTGGGACATCAAATAACGCATTGTAGTAAACCGCAGTACTTGAAGACGAAGAGGTATTGCTGTTGCTTTCGGTGTTAATTGAATTTGGTGCAGGTTCAACTTGGCGCAGGGTAGCATAGTGTTTTGTTTCACTGTCGCCCAACGTCGTAAAGTAAACACTTTGACCTTCTTGGACTTTCATGACATCGGCTTCAGAAATTTCAGCTTTAATGGTCATGGTGTTGAGTTTTGCCAATTTCACAATGGTTGGCGCACTTTGGTTGGCGTTTACGGTTTGACCTTCTTCCGTCACAATCGCCACGATGGTGCCATCCATGGGTGCAACAATTTGTGTATAGCCTAAGTCTTCTTTTGCAGTCGCTAAAGTTAAGCGCGATTGTTCGATTTGTGCATCAATGGCTGCAATATCAGCTTGTGCGGTTTTATAGCTTGCTAGCGCAGATTCTAGTTCTGCACGACTGGTCGCATCTTGAGCATACATCGCTTGTTGACGCTTATATTCAGCATCGACTTTGGCTAAATTTGCATTTTTTACTGCCAATTGCGCTTGTTGATTTTTAATACTGGCTTCGGCTGTTTTGAGGTCATTTTCCTGACGCACTGAATCAATTTGGGCAATCAATTGACCTTGTTTTACTTCATCGCCAAGTTGCACATACATTTTTTTTACTTGACCTGAAACCTGCGCTCCTACGCTGACCATTTTAGTTGCTTCAAGCACACCAGTGGCAAGCACTGAGTTTTCAATATCCCCACGGCTGACTTCGGCCGTAATGTACTGAGGTTGCTCTTGTTTTGGTTTGAAAAAATGCCATGCTGTGACAGCGATCGCCAGAGCAGCGATGATGGCTACGATCAATTTTGCTGGTTTTATTTTTGGCATGATTGGCAGTAAAGCGTTAAGAAAGTTATTTGAATTATAAGAGTTAAATACGGATAAATTGTGAATATTTTAGCAAAGAAGTAATGATTATTATTTCCCTTTAGGCTTTCCGATTGATATGAAGGGACTTAGCAGAATCTGTAAACAGACTCATTCTACTGCGTAAAATAATTTTTTAACTGTAACTAAATGCCAATTAAAGTACAAAAAGCATATTTCATGCCTATTTATTTGAATCTAATTTCAAATTAGAAAAAAGTTGAATGAAAATTAAAAAAAGTGGTGCTATAAAGCTTTTTTGTAGCCTATGTTAATGATATTAAAATAAAAATATGCATTGTGTTTGTGCTTTAGTGTGCACAGTTTTTGTTGAGCGTGTGTGATTTTTTGCAATAGTCTTGTTCTAAAAATGCAGCTAAGATCAAAACCCATAAAAAAATTATGGGTTTAATGATAAGTGGTTTTTTTTCATTAAATATACAAAATAAAATAGGAATATAAGTCGGGGTTAGATATGGAATGGAATGAAAAATATAATATCGGCATTGATGTTATTGATAATCAACATCGCCAGATTTTAGATTATATCAATACGTTGGAAGCAATCCTCGTGAATGGCAGTCGAGAGAAAATCAAAGAGGTTTTGGATGATTTGATTGACTATACACAATCGCATTTCAGCTTTGAAGAAAATTTATTGGAACAGGTACATTATCAGTATTTGCCGTCTCATCGTGGGATTCATGAGCATTTTGTGAGGCGACTGAATGAGTATCGAACCAAATTTGAAAATGGTGTTTCGGTTGAACAAGATTTATATCGTTTATTGTCTAAATGGCTGATTAATCACATTCAGCATGATGATCAAGATTATGTAGATTCAGTGCGAGACAATATGCTGCACTATCTGCGCTCGCAGGAACAGAAAAAAGGCAAAAGTTGGTTTGCTCGCTTTTTTAGTTAAGTCAACAGGGACGGAAATAACCTTTTACCGCACATCTGAGCAATGGCTTGCATAATCAGATGTTCGGCATTTTCATGTCCCAAACCTTTAATCGAGGCATCTAAACGTAACAACAGGGCAGGCCACGTCAAAAACTCATTGGCATTTAAACGGCGTAAAGCTTGTTGATACAGCCCGACCTTGGTCTTCCAAATGCCAATTTGTAAGGCATTTTGTGGTTGCTCAAACAGTTGCATCAGCAAGCGCATTTCCTTGCTGATACTCCATAAAATGAGTGACATCGGCTCACCAGATGCAATCAAATATTGAAAAATTTTAATTGATTGCGCCAAATTGCCTTGCAGCATTGCATCATTTAAATCGTAAGTGGTGTAGCGTGACTGATCTTGTAAGCAAGAGTACAGATGATCAATCTGAATCATCTCTGCTTCAGGAAAAGTATCTACGACACGCATTAAACTATTTTTTGCCGCCAGTAAATTGTGCTCATGATGCTGTTCTAGCCATTGCCAAGCATCATTGGCGAGTTGAATGCCAAGCTTTTGCGCCTCGGTGGCTAAGATTTGCTGACGATCTTTAGGGTAGTTTGCAGTCAGTGCAACATTGACTCCATTGGCATCAATGGTTTGGAAAAAACTGGTCTTTAAACTCGCACTGTCTTGCTTCGGCATGACCACGAGCAGCAAGTTACTTTCATTTTGCTGCAAATAGCTTTTTAACAGTTTTAGTCCATTGGCATCGGGTTTAATGCTGCCATGTGCCTCAATTGCCAGTTGACTGGAAAATAATGACAAGCTATTTAAAGCATTAAAGACATTTTTCCAATCAGCAGCAGAGCTAATGTCATACCGTTGACGCTCGACTTCTCGAGTGTTCCAACTCTTACGAAATGCATCCAGGAGATTTTGTTCAAGTAATGGCTCTTGACCATGTAGCACCCAGGCACCTTGCGCTTCATCTACACGTTTTAATGCCTGAAGATAGTCAAGTTTCATAAATCAAAATTACTCAGCTTTGGTTGGTGCAGTTAGTGGGTTCGCTTTTGGTAAGCGGTTTGATGAAATTTGGCGCACGATCTGTTGTGCAATGTCATCAATAATCACTTGTTTTAAATATTTTTCTTCTTGGTCATCAGTGTTCACGGTTGCTACGTCGTATTGGTAGCTACGTGTTGCCATCAATGTACGTGGTTCTGTCACAGGGTTACCTTGAGCATCTTCAATTTGGAACGTCACATTCAAGCGCAGTAAAGTTTCAACCAATTTACCATTGAGTTCTAAACGTCGTGGAGTGTAATCCAACACATGTAAGACATAGGCATTTTGATTATTGCTCAATTGCACGCCTGCAGAACCTAAATAAATCGCTAACTTTTCATGTAAGTCATCCGTATCTTCAGGAAGTGCCAATCGCATATTGGAATAGGCCACAGGTACAGCAGCAGGGTTGGTGCCTTTTAAATGAAAACCACAACCGACCATGCCTGCGCTCAGGCCCATAGTTAATACAATTGCAGCAACACGTTGAACCAAGTGCATAAAGTGTCCTCTGTTTCCCGAAGGGATAATGTTGAAATCCTGTGTGGATTGTAAAGTCAAAGCCCGTTGACTGGCAACGGGCTTTGTTTGGGAATTGTTTTTTAATCCCTCCCGACCTCCCTTTAAAAAAGGGAGGAGACCCGATTTTTTATTGGGAGCGGGAAGTCCCCCTTTTGTAAAGGGGGATTTAGGGGGATTAAATTAAACCACCAAATTCACTAATTTATTCGGCACCACAATTTCTTTCTTGGTTGGACCAGTCAAGAATTGTTGAACTTCAGGTAATGCTTTTGCTTGTGCCAGAATGTCATCTTTAGAGGCCTCGACAGATACTTCTAATTTGCCACGAAGCTTACCGTTCACTTGCACTACAATCGTTTGTGTATTGCGAGTCAGCGCAGATTCATCTACAGCAGGGAAGCGTGCTGATGTTAATTCGATACCAAACTCAGCCAATAAGGTTTGGCTTAAATGTGGCGCAAAAGGAGCAAGTAAAGTTAGAAGGGTAATGATTGATTCACGTGCAACGGCAACGTCATTGTCATCTTTGGCTTCAAACTTATTGTTTGCATTCAAAAGTTCCATCATCGCAGCAATGGCGGTGTTGAAGGCATGACGACGTGCAATGTCATCACCCACTTTTTGAATGGTTTCGTGTGTTTTACGACGCAAGTCTTGTGCAGCGGTAGATAGTGTCGCTTTGTCGATGTTTGCAGCAGAGTTGCCTTGTTCAAGGAAACCAGATGCTAGGCGCCATACACGTTTTAAGAAACGGTTTGCACCTTCAACACCAGCGTCAGACCATTCTAGTGATTGATCTGGTGGAGCCGCGAACATCATGAATACACGTGCAGTATCTGCGCCGTATTGGTCAATAATCGCTTGCGGGTCGATACCATTGTTTTTCGATTTCGACATTTTTTCTTGACCGCCAACCACGACGTCTTGACCATCACCTTGATATTTCGCAGAGATGATACGACCTTTTTCATCACGTTCTAAGTCGATGTCAGCAGGGTTAAACCATGTTTTCTTACCTGACTCAGATTCACGGTAGTAAGTATCCGCAAGAACCATACCTTGAGTTAAAAGGTTAGTGAATGGTTCGTTGCCTTGTACCACACCTTCATCACGCATTAATTTATGGAAGAAACGTGCATAAAGTAAATGCAGAATCGCGTGTTCAACACCACCGATGTATTGGTTCACAGGTAACCAAGTTTGACCCGCTTCAGGTTTCACCATACCGTCTGTGAAATCTGGAGATGCATAACGTGCATAGTACCAAGACGATTCTACGAAAGTATCTAACGTATCTGTTTCACGACGAGCATCGCCACCACAGCAAGGGCAAGTGGTTTCATAGAACTCAGGCATTTTGTTGAGTGGGTTGCCTGAACCATCTGGAACCACGTCCGTTGGCAATACAACTGGAAGTTGTTCTTCAGGTACTGGAACCTGACCACATTTTTCACAGTTGATCATTGGAATTGGACAACCCCAATAACGCTGACGAGAAACACCCCAGTCACGTAAACGGAATTGAACTTTCGAGTTGGCAAGTTCAGTCGGCTCTAACTTTGCAAGGAATGCATCGTACGCCCCTTGTAAGTCTAAGCCGTCAAATTCGCCTGAATTCACCAGTTTGCCGTCTTTAGAGCCATACCATTCTTGCCAAATTGTTGCGTCAAAGTCTGCATCGTCTGCACCTTTGGCATCAATCACTTGCTTGATGGTTAAGCCATATTTGTTGGCAAATTCGAAGTCACGTTCATCGTGTGATGGAACCGCCATCACCGCACCTGAACCGTAAGACATCAAGACGTAGTTTGCGATCCAAACAGGAACTTCTTCACCTGTAACTGGGTGCTTAACTGACAAACCTGTTGCCATGCCTTTCTTTTCAGCAGTCGCAAGGTCTGCTTCTGCAACAGAACCCATACGGCATTCTTCGATAAATGCAGCAAGCTCAGGATTGCTTTCCGCAGCTTTAAGTGCCATTGGATGCTCTGCTGCAACTGCAACATAAGTCACACCCATGAGAGTGTCAGCACGAGTGGTAAATACAGTTAAACCATCTGCATAAACGTCTGGATTCGCTGAAGGGAAGGTAATTTCCATACCCTGTGAGCGACCAATCCAGTTACGTTGCATGGTTAAAACTTGCTGTGGCCAGCCGTCTTTTAATGTTTCTAAATCGTCAAGTAATTCTTGCGCATAGTCAGTGATGCGGAAGTAGTACATTGGAATATCACGTTTTTCGACCAATGCACCAGAACGCCAGCCACGACCATTTTCAACTTGTTCGTTTGCTAAAACAGTTTGGTCTACTGGGTCCCAGTTCACTGTTGAAAGCTTACGGTAAATTAAACCTTTTTTATAAAGCTGTACGAATAACCATTGTTCCCAGCGGTAGTATTCAGGTGTGCAAGTTGCAAATTCACGATCCCAATCTACAGAAAGACCTAACTTTTTAAGCTGATTACGCATGTAATCAATGTTTTCAAAAGTCCATTTTGCAGGAGCGACTTGATGTGCAATTGCCGCGTTTTCAGCAGGCAAACCGAAAGCATCCCAACCCATGGGTTGTAGCACAGTTTCACCTTGTAAACGGTGGAAACGGCTGATCACATCACCAATGGTGTAGTTACGCACATGACCCATATGCAGTTTGCCACTTGGATAAGGGAACATAGAGAGGATATAACGACGTGGTCCTTCTACTTGGTCGGCAACTTTAAAGGCTTTGCGATTTTCCCAGTCTTGTTGGACTGTAGGTTCAATCGCACTGGCTTGATATTCAGGGTCAATGTGAGTAGTCATAAACGTAAATAGAAATAACGGTTAAAAAGTTTGTGCTACAGCATAGCGCAAAATACGCCTAGAGTGAATTTTGCGATGCTGTGTAGATGTAAATAATTTAAGTCAAAATGAAGGCTTTGGCGTAAATTATTGTGGTGCGGAGGCTACGGCTTGACCTTGGCGGAGCGCTGCATTGGCTTCGCGTTGTTGTTCCGCTAGCTGCTCATTTTGTTCATTCGACTGTTCGGCTTCACGTGAAACCTCTTCTTGGTTTTTTGCTGGAGTTGATTGCGTAGTCGTTGTTGCACCATAGGTATTCACTTTACCTTTACGCTGCGCATTTTTTGGCGGTGGCGTGGTGGTGTAATGCGTTGAACCTTTTGCATCCACCCACTTGTAATATTCTTTCGCTGAAAGGTCCAAACTGGTCAGGCAAAATGCCATGCTAGATAAAATACAGGCAGTGCGAGCAATCGTCGTCTTCATCATAAATTCAGTCCCAAAGTTAGAGTGATCATGCAAAATTATGCTGAAAATTTTGCGCTTTTTTGACAGCAGAATCTATGCATTTTTTAGCACAAAGGATAAAAGGGACATCGCGTGGGATGAATAACTTTGTGAATGATGAATTGTGGAATTAATAAGCAATCAAAATATTGTGTTCTTATCATTCAATCCATGTATTAAGTTGAAAGTGGGGCAAGTGAATTAAAAACTCACATTCATTCATTCATTCATTCATTTAATTTATTTATTAGATTTATAAAAGTATTTTATTAAACACATGCTAACTGGTTATAAATAAACAAACTACAAAGAATGCAAAGAACGGGAGTGTGCTTAAAAAACAAACGGTCTGTAAGTAATCAGAAAAAAGCCCATTTTTAAACTTGACTTTAATGGTTGAAACTACAAAAATGCTGTCTTTAGTTTTATATGCCTTAGATCGATCACCCTTCGAATGAGTGCATTTTAGCAATGGACTTCTTCTCTAGCCGAGACGTTGAACAAAGCCAACAAAATATGTTTATCCCAACATGTTTTAGACCCCATATTGCTCAAACAGCAAGCAGGTCAGATTTTTTTCTTATTGCTATGAAAACTATGAAATTTGTGTGCTATAACAGAGCACACAGTTAATGAATTAATCACGACAAATGCCCTCCATTTGTGCGTGAAAAAAGATTAGGGTGAATCACGTTGGAACTTTTATCTGGTGGTGAAATGCTCGTACGCGCTTTAGCGGACGAAGGCGTTGAACATGTTTTTGGATACCCAGGCGGCGCAGTACTGCATATTTATGATGCGCTATTTCAACAAGAAAAAATCAATCATTACCTAGTGCGCCACGAGCAAGCTGCTGGTCATATGGCTGATGCTTACTCACGTGTCACAGGTAAAACAGGTGTCGTACTGGTGACATCTGGTCCGGGTGCAACAAATACCGTAACTCCAATTGCAACTGCCTATATGGACTCAATCCCAATGGTGATTTTGTCAGGTCAGGTTGCAAGCCATCTGATCGGTGAGGATGCGTTCCAAGAAACGGATATGGTCGGTATTTCGCGCCCAATCGTAAAACACAGCTTCCAAGTACGTCATGCAAGCGAAATCCCTTCGATTATTAAGAAGGCATTTTATATCGCTTCAAGTGGCCGTCCGGGTCCTGTTGTTGTTGATATTCCAAAGGATGCGACGAATCCAGCAGAGAAATTTGCTTACGAATATCCTGAAAAAGTGAAAATGCGTTCGTATCAACCGCCGCATCGTGGTCACTCTGGTCAAATTCGTAAAGCAATTGATGAATTGATTCATGCTAAACGCCCAATTATTTATTCAGGCGGTGGTGTGGTTCAAGGCAACGCTTCTGCACAGTTGACAGAACTTGCACATTTATTGGGTTATCCAGTAACCAGTACTTTAATGGGTCTTGGTGCGTATCCGGGCAATGATGAACAATTCATTGGTATGTTGGGTATGCATGGTACTTATGAAGCCAATATGACCATGCACAATGCAGATGTGATTCTGTGTGTAGGCGCGCGCTTCGATGACCGTGTAACCAATAATCCAGCGAAATTCTGTCCAAATGCAAAAGTCATTCATATTGATATTGACCCAGCAACGATTTCAAAAACAATTATGGCGCACATCCCAATTGTGGGTGCAGTAGAGCCTGTATTGACTGAAATGTTGGCTCAATTAAAACAATTGAATGTGTCTAAACCAAATCCTGAAGATATCGGGGCTTGGTGGAAACAAATCAATGAATGGCGTCAAGTTCATGGTTTGAACTATGACAAACCAACTGATGGTTCAATGAAACCACAGCAAGTTGTTGAAGCGTTGGATAAAATTACCAATAGCCAAGCCATTATTACTTCAGACGTTGGTCAACACCAAATGTTTGGTGCGCTTTACTACAAATACACACGTCCACGTCAATGGATCAACTCAGGTGGTCTAGGAACCATGGGTGTAGGTTTGCCATATGCTATGGCAGCTAAACTTGCCTTCCCAGATCAACAAGTAGTGTGTATTACTGGCGAAGCATCGATTCAGATGTGTATCCAAGAACTATCTACATGTAAGCAATATGGCTTGAATGTAAAAATTCTATGCTTGAATAACCGTGCATTAGGTATGGTTAAGCAATGGCAAGACATGAACTACGAAGGTCGTCACTCAAGCTCGTATGTTGAGTCACTTCCAGACTTCCCTAAATTAATGGAGGCGTATGGTCATGTAGGTATTCAAATTGACCATGCAGATGAACTCGAGTCGAAGCTTGCTGAAGCGATGGCGATCAATGACAAGTGCGTGTTTATTAACGTGATGGTTGACCGTTCAGAGCATGTATATCCAATGTTGGTTGCTGGCCAGTCAATGAAAGATATGTGGTTAGGCAAAGGAGAGCGCACACAATGAGACATATTATCTCTGTACTTGTAGAAAACGAAGCAGGTGCGCTTTCACGTTTGGTAGGTTTATTCTCTCAGCGTGGTTATAACATTGAGACATTAAACGTAGCGCCAACAGAAGATCCGACGCTTTCGCGTTTGACTTTAACCACGTATGGCGATGAGCATAAAATTGAACAAATCACCAAACAACTCAACAAGCTTGTCGAAGTTGTTAAAGTTGTTGATTTGTCTGAAGGTGCTCATATTGAACGTGAATTGATGTTAATTAAAGTCAAAGCACTTGGTTCAGCGCGCGCAGAAATTAAACGTACTGCGGATATTTTCCGTGGACAAATCGTAGACGTAACACCAACGACATATACCATTCAAATCGCAGGTACAACTGAAAAGATAGATGGTTTTATTGATGCCTTAGCTGAAAATACAATTCTAGAAGTTGTACGTTCAGGTGTTTCAGGTATCGCACGTGGCGAAAAAGTTTTAACTATCTAATTTTATATATTCACCTCACTCCTATGGGTGAGGTACTTGAAACGTGAATAATCAAACAGAATCACGGTATCAAGTTAAAGGAAACAAAAGCATTTTAGCGGAGACAGCAATGCAAATTTTTTACGATAAAGACACAGACTTATCTATCATCCAAGGCAAAAAAGTAGCAATCATTGGTTATGGTTCACAAGGCCATGCTCATGCGCTTAACCTTAAAGATTCAGGCGTTGACGTAACTGTAGGTCTACGCGCTGGTTCTACTTCTTGGAAAAAAGCTGAAAATGCTGGTCTTAAAGTTTCAGAAGTTCCTGCTGCTGTAGCTCAAGCTGACTTAGTTATGATTTTGACTCCAGATGAGTTCCAATCACAACTTTACCGTGACGTAATTGAGCCAAACATCAAGCAAGGTGCAACGCTAGCATTTGCTCATGGTTTCTCTGTTCTTTATAACCAAGTTGTTCCACGTGCTGACCTTGACGTAATCATGGTTGCTCCAAAAGCGCCAGGTCATACTGTACGTTCAGAATTCCAACGTGGTTCAGGTGTACCTGATCTTATCGCTGTTCACCAAGATGCTTCTGGTAATGCACGTAACGTTGCGCTTTCTTACGCTTCAGGTGTTGGTGGTGGCCGTACTGGTATTATCGAAACTTCATTCCGTGAAGAAACTGAAACTGACCTTTTCGGTGAGCAAGCAGTTCTTTGTGGTGGTGCTGTTGAATTGGTTAAAATGGGCTTCGAAACTCTTGTTGAAGCTGGTTATGCACCAGAAATGGCTTACTTCGAATGTCTACACGAACTTAAATTGATCGTTGACTTAATGTTCGAAGGCGGTATCGCGGACATGAACTACTCAGTATCAAACAATGCTGAATATGGCGAATACGTAACTGGTGTTGAAGTAATCAACGAACAGTCTCGTGAAGCTATGCGTAATGCGCTTAAACGTATTCAATCTGGTGAATACGCGAAGATGTTCATCCAAGAAGGTGCGTTGAACTATCCTTCTATGACTGCTCGTCGTCGTCAAAACGCGGCGCATGGTATCGAAGTAACTGGTAACAAGTTACGTGCGATGATGCCTTGGATCCAAGCGAACAAAATCGTTGATAAAGAGAAAAACTAATTTCTTGAATCAATTGATTTGAATACGAAGACCCACTCATTTTGAGTGGGTTTTTTAATATCTAAAGTTACGTGCCTTAAAAATAGAAAAGCATGCTTTTCTATTTTTACGTACCTTGGATCCAAGCGAACAAAATCGTAGACAAAGAAAAGAACGAAGTTCTGATATCTAAGTCAAAAAGCCCTTGTTTTTAACAGGGGCTTTTTTATCCCTTATAAAAGACGGCATCAAGGCTACGAGCCTCAAATGATGTAAGCGATACTTTCATCATTTTCGCGCCTTGGATCCAAGCAAACAAAATCGTTGATAAAGAGAAAAACTAATTTCTTGAATCAATTGATTTGAATACGAAGACCCACTCATTTTGAGTGGGTTTTTTAATATTTAAAGTTACGTGCCTTAAAAATAAAAAAGTAGTGCTTTCATTCCTTACGCGTCACTCAGAACAGTGTGCTGCCTCGTTGTACTTCGTACAAAACAATGTTTTGTACTCGTTCATACTTTGGATCCAATCGAACAAAATCGTAAGCAAAGAAAAGAATTTATTTAATTATCTTTTGAGTTTTATGATACAAGGAACCCAATATTAGCGTGGGTTAGAATAATGATTTTATATAAATATGTGAGTTTTGAAGCTGCTTTAACGATTTTGAAAACAAAATCTCTAGGTTTTTCACATTTAGAAGATTTTAATGACCCATTTGAATGCACTGGTTTTGGTTTTTATGATTTGGATGTACCGACATCGGTAGCAGTAGGGCATTCCGAAATCAGTTTTCTAGAAAATATGTGATTTTAAGTTTGACTAGAACTGCTTTAAATCTACTCATCTGGCCACATTATGGGGATAGTTAAAAAAGGTGTTGTGATCGGAATAGACACATGCAAAGCAGGCCTTGAAGATGGTGATCAATTTATTATTCCTTCAACAAAAGGGGAGTTGAGATATTTAAAAACAGCGCCGAAGCAGGCCAATGTGGCAAGTGTTGAAAAATTAATGTCTGTAGGAAATTCAAATATTTTAAATTGGGATAATGAAGAAGTTTTAATAAAGCATGGTTTGCTTTATAAAATGCAGGAATGGGCATACGAAGAGGAAGTACGTATTGTAAAGAATATTAGCGATGCTCAATTCGGGTATCACTTTTCTACAAAAACACATGCATATATCAATGACCAACTTTGGCAAAGAGTCCCAATTGCAAACGTGTCCAATTTATACGTTAAAATTGCCTGAAGAAGCCTTTTTTGAAGTATATGTTGGGAAAAATGCATATATTGATCTTAGAAGAAAGCAAGAGCTTGTGAAGCCAGTAATTGATCATAAGAGATCAGTGTGAATTGCTGAAAGATCTATGTGTTGAATCTAATATTAGTTTGAAATGCATTTCATTAGATTTGGAAACATGGTCTTTAAAAGTGAATCAAATTTAATTTGATGGTTTTGAGTCATGGATGGTTTCAAAACTCCTATATTTGTGTCAGCTGAGTTGAATTTAGGTTGTGATAGAGTAGGCATTATTCATGCTGCATGGAGTGTGTAATTGCAATGAAAATATCAAAACTCTCTCTTTTACTCGCTCTTTGTCTACCTGTGGTGAGTTTTGCACAAGATTCAGATATAGCACAGTCTGAGTTAAAGCCTTTACCTGATGTTCGGATATCCATGCAGCGGATGCTTCGCTCGACTGAAGGACGCTATTTCTTAGATTTGTATGCTGGCATATGGAATCCGCACGGGACGTTGACTGATCTGCAAGAGCCCAAACAAATTAACTTTAAAGGGACTCAAAAAGCAGATTTTATTGACTTGAATTCAGTCAATGGTGGGACGGAACAAAGTGCTGCAGCAGCTTATCGATTGGCAGGTACATTGAATGCAAATACAGGCTACTTTAAAGCTGAACTGACGGAACAAACGGCACCACCATCTACAAGTTATCTACAGTTTGAACCTGCGTTTAAAGCTGCAGATAAACCTATCCTGCTGTTTAAGTTTTATGGGGTGCAATCCGCAGACCAACCTTATGGGAAGTCTCTAAAACGCGTAGATGTGATTAATAAATCAAATGGCAAAGTCTTGCAGTCATTACAAGGCTTTAATGCCTTTGGGAATAGTATGGGATTCTTAGATGTGAATTTTGATGGATACTATGATGTTGTACTTTCAGATACCTCTGATGGTCGAAAAATAGAAGATAAGCGATTTATTTATTGGATGTACAATCCTAAAACGAAGAATTTTCAACGCTCACCACAATTGGAAAAAATTGCTGGCTTCCCAAAATTAAAAGGAGAGTTGCAGCAGATTGACTTTGGATCAGGTCAAATCTTTCGAGTCGATCAAGGATTGCTTTATCCAGTCAGTGAGTAAGTTAAATTTTTTAAAAAGCCCCATAACTTGGGGCTTTTTTTATTTATAGAATTTTCTAAAGATGAATGTAGATACTTTTAAATGAGGTAGTCAGTATTTTGAATAAAAAATCAAAGTAAAAAGAGGGTTGAAAGAGAGGGACTGAATTTTAACATACATGATATTTCATATAATAAATGAGATTCTAAAAATTTGAAAAACAAAAAACTGAAATTTAAAGAAAGAAAATATGATTTACAAAAGCTTAACATTGGAAACTAAGACGTGTTTCAAAACCTGTAATTTAATACAAAGGCTCAGTATTTGGTGACGTAATTCTTGTATTGCGTTTCAAAAGACATACCTGAAAGTAGTGATTATACATTCGAGATTCTATTTAAAAATAAAATTTAATCGGCCTTTACTATTAATATAGTTGAATATTCAAATATTATTGGTTTGTTTGAAAATTATTTTGAACTATTTCACAAATATTTGGTGAAATATGTAACAGCCTATATTATTTTTAATGTTACTAAATTTAATAAAAACAATAAGATATGTTATACCAAAAAATAGGGATATGAAAAAAATCCCCAAAATTTGGGATAAAGAGAAAAATTAAATAAAAATATAAAAATTAAAAATATTTAATATATTACAACCACATAATTTAAATATTCGTAAAAAATAATATTACATGAATATTCGTGTGAATATTCCGCATTAGGTTCTTTTTTTCTCCACATGATTAAGAATGAATCAGCACCTAGGGAAAGTAAGATTAATTAGTTTTTCTTAATAAATATCCTTTGATGCACATACTAATAAATCTCATATGAGAATGGAGAAGTGAAATGTCTACATCTAAAATTTTAACCGCAGTACTATCTGCAACATTGTTCGTAGCACTTCCAGCAACATCTGCAATCGCTGGTGGTAAAAAAGAATCTAAACAATGTGGCGGTGCGCCGTGTGAAGGCGAAATCGACATAAAGTTACAGATTCTTAAAGCATGTGAGCTTTTGGTAGGTAAAGACATCAAACTCGTTGAAGACAGTTATACGGGTGCTAGTGGCTTTACAGTTACAACGAACACTCCATATACATTAAATCTATCTACGCTAAACGCGGGTTCAAGTGCAGATACTTTTGTAAAACATGAAACCACTAGTGATAAAGTATTTACAAAAATCACGACTTCAAAAGGTGGTGTGAATTATCCAATCGGTTCTACACCTGTAGCTGGTATGAGCGTTGATAACTTTGCTGTATCTGTAGCTCCAAAAAATACAATTTCAGGTACTCAACGTGCTGGTACATACAAAGATACTTTATATATCAAAGTAGCTTACTAATCCAAATTTAGGGAGTTGATTCTACACAGTTAGGGTCAACTTCTTTTTATTTTGAATTGATAATAATATTTAAATGTACTGGGGTGGGTATATGAAAAGTTTATTCAAAGTCGTTTCATTTAGTTTAATAACTTGCTTATTGAGTCCTCAAATATTTGCAGGTATTTCAATTAGCCCTGTGCAGTTATATTTAACCGATAAATCTAAACAACGCAGTGCGACATTTACTTTGGAATCGAAAGGGGATGATGAGACACCACGTATTTTTGAAGCTCAAGCATTTAAATGGACTCAAAATGCCGCAGGGGAAGATGTTCTTTCACCTGAATCCAATATTATTATCAATCCGAAAAACTTTATTTTAAAACCAAATTCAAAACAAATGGTTCGTGTGGGTTTTACTCAATCTGTAGAAAGTATGAATCTACAACAAGAAGAAGCATGGCGTATTATTTATACTGAGCTACCACAAGTGACGAACTCTGAATCGAAAATTGCACTGTTATTAAGTATTAATGTGCCATTTTTTGTCGGCAAACAAGAACCCGCTTATTTGAAATTTATTGCCAAAAAAACGAATGGTCGCACCATTATTCAGGTTGAAAATTTAGCAAAATCACACATTCAAATCCAAAAACTTTATGTCATCGATAAAAGCAAAAAAACAGTCGCTGAATCTTCCGATATGAAATATTTATTGGCATTAGGTAAAAACCAATACGACATCGGGAATGTTTCTTTACAAGGCGCTAGTAATTATAAAGTCGTTGTGGAAACAGATAAAGGTGACACTCCTTTGGAGTTTAATTTAGTTGAGTAGTGGCTATGAACAGAATTACATTGCTTCTATATTGTATTTTATGTGCTAATTCTGCTCATGCAGAAGCCGTTGATATGCCTGATGATTTATTTCCAACCAGTATTTGGGTAAACGAAGTAGACCGCAAGAGCGAAGTATTATTACTGACTGAAAATAACAAGTTTTATATAGAATGCGCAGATCTTGATAAGCTGCAAATCAAAGTAGAAATTCTGAAACGACATGCAACTAAAAATTCATTTTGTTTGGTAACGGATCAAGATATTCAGTCTGGATTTGATCCTCAATTGCAAGCCATCAAAATTAATCTTCCATCAAAATATTTCTTTGGGCTAGAAACGGATGCCTTAATCAGTCAGCCGATGCCTGCAAATTTTGGTGCATTTCTCAATTATGAAATGCACTTTGAAAATAACACTCAACATAATAATTTTGGTGTACTGCCTGAACTTGGGGTGTTTAAAGACAATTGGATTTTAAGAAATAATGCCTTTTATCGAAATAATAAAGGGGATGATTATCGTGAAGAAAAATTTGTAAGGTTAAATAGTAGTCTTGAGTTTGATTTCTCCAAAAGTGCGACCAAGCTGATTATTGGTGATACGACCTCTGCCTATAGCGCATTAATTCATGGTGTGCGATTTGGTGGTTTGAGTTTTGGTACAGACTATACGTCACGTCCAGATTTTGTGTATTGGAATATTCCAAGTCTAAAAGGTAGTGCAGTTTTACCTTCGACTGTTGATTTATATATTGATGGCGTAAATATTTATCAGAAAAAGATTTCACCTGGAGATTATAACTTACAAACAGGTGCCAATATTGAAAGTGCAGGTACAGCGCAAATGGTTGTACAAGATGTCTTGGGGAATACCACTGTTCGAAGCTTCCCGGTGTTAATTAGTAGTAAATTGCTCAAAGAAGACTTAAATGATTACAACATTTCATTAGGGAAACTACGCTTCAGTTATGACGAAGAAAATAGTGATTATCGCGATTTTTTCAGTTCAGCCTATTGGCGTAGAGGTGTCACCAGTCGTACCACGTTGGGTGCAAGTGCTACCTATAGTGACAAAGTAAAAAATGCAGGACTGCTATGGACGCAAGCGGTCAATCGATGGTTTGTTTTAGACAGTATTTTTTTAGGCAGTAAAACCGATAATGACGATGGCTATTCTGCAGGTTTGGCTATTAGTCGTAATTTCGGGAAACTCAATTTTGGTGTGAGTTCACGCTACGCTACAAATGATTATCGGGCGTTAGGTTATGAAGATAATCATATTTTTCCAAAATTTGAAAATATGGCGTATTTGAGTTTTGCTAATTTCCCATTCTTTCAAAATTTAAACCTGAACTATATCGAACAAACCCAGTATGAATCTAATGATCCTTTATTTGAATTAGAGGATCGCAAAATGCTCACAGTGGGTGTGAGTCGCGAAATCACACAGAATTTAATGTATACCGCCAATTATTTTAAAGAATTTGGTGATAGCGATGACTCAGGTGCCTTTATTACATTTTCTTATAATTTTGGTGGTGGTAAACGTATTCAGGCTGATGCAGGTACCAATAAATCCGGCGGTGTACGTTTCATCCAAAATGCATTTGGTGAATATGGTGCAAATTATGCGCTCGGTGTGGATTATCGTAATGATGAAACGGTATTAAATGCCTATGGTGGTTTGTCCACTAATGTTGGTGATTTAACCTTGAGTCATCTCTATAGTGAAAATGATTCAACAACACAGGTTGGCTACCGTGGCGCTATGGTGTGGGTGGGTGGTCAATACGCATTGACCAGTTTTGTCGATAATGCTTTTGCTTTAGTGAATGTTGGTGGTCGTGAAGATATTGATGTCATGCGATCAATGTCTCCAGTCGCGAAAACCAATAAAAAAGGCTATGCCTTTGTACACGATATCGTTCCTTATATTAATTACGATATTTCATTCGATGAAAACCAATTGCCGATCGAAAGCAAAGTTCCGAATGCTGCACATCGTTTAGTTGCGTTAAGACAGCGTGGTTATAACATTAATTTTTCAGTATTTGATACACAACAAATATTGGTCAAAATATTGGATGAACAAGGTCATCAATTTGTAGCAGGAAGTGAAGTTGCAATTGATACCCCAGAAGCTGATGTTTATCCAGTGGGTTCAGATGGCACGGTAATGTTATATGGTTTGGTTGAAGGCTACTACAAGTTGACGGTGAGGACCAGTGGTGGTCGATCTTGCCAAACAGCATTAACAGTGCCGAAAAAGGTAGAAAACCAAACTCCTGAATTAATTACATTGCAGTGTAAATAAAGGAGTATTTCCAATGAAAAGTATTTTACTCATCTCAGCAGCGTTATTTAGTTCAATAACATTTGCTGCACCGAGTCGTTGTGAAATGGGACGAATCAGTGAAACCAATATGCGCTTGGCGAATTACTATAATAGTCAAGCGGCGAGTTCATTTAGTGTCGATTGTTCCGGTAAATACCGCATACGCTTTAATAGCCGTAATTTGCAGGATACTTCGGGCAGTAGTTTTGTGACGAATGGCCCGATTAAGCTCAAAACACGAATGACTGTTTCAGGTGCGATGGAAAATCTGTGGAATGTTTCTACAGAGCAAGGCGCTGGCAAAAATAACTATGTGATTGCTGTGCGTTTGGTGGAGCGAGTGAATGCAACGACACCTGCAGGAATCTACCGCGATACAGTCTTTGTAAATATGGTGTTTTGAGAGGCTTAGTGAGTGATTTTATTTCATGGTTAAGGTGATTATATGCAGAGTGCTAAGTTCATGTCGCTAGATTGAAGCTTGAGTATAGATATTAATGTGAGTCTCTAGCTTCAATCTAAGTAGCTCCATTCTCTGTTGCAAATATAAAGTTGGATGTGAATGTCTTGAGTATTCGAGATGTTAAAATATCGATATAGCGTTAAGAATAAATAATTCAGAAAAAGTTTTTCTTATTAGAGTTCATAGGTTTAATATGTGATCTTGTTTTTATTTTAGCCATTTTATTTCGGCTAACGGTGAAGGTCAGTATTGAATCGCTATCATTCAAATGCTCCAAGTTGCGCATGTCGGAAAAAAGGTTCGATGTGCTTGGCGTATTGCGTTCAAACACGTCTGACATTTTTAAATGTCCTCATTTCTCTAATTAAACCTTTAAAGCTGAAATTTACCGTTCTTTGTCTTGTATTTGGTGCAATTGGGCTAAGTCCACAAGCTATTGCCCAATCATGTCAGTCAAAATTAGTCAGTCAAGAAGTCGCTCAGGCGCAGATGCCAAGCGGAGAATTGACCGGGCATGAGCATTGGCAAACGATAGAAAAGTTACCAGATCGTTGGGATAATTATTCTGGCACAGCTTGGTATCGCTTGAAATGGCAATACACGTGTCAAGATGCAGGCTCAGATCCGCTTTATTTGATGGTGAGTTACATCAATATGGCAGGGCAAGTGTATTTGAATGGTCAGCTGTTTTGGCAGGATGATTCATTACAAGAGCCTTTGTCACGAAGTTGGAATATGCCTCGGCAATGGGTAATTCCACCCAACAGCCTAAAGCAAGGTCAGAATGAAGTGCTGATACGAGTGGTGGGCGTCAATGCACTGAATCCAGGGCTTGGTGAGGTTAGTTTAAACCGCTATCACGATAATACCAAAGTGTATGAAAAACATTGGTTGGCTATGCGAGGCTTGCATAGCTACACCACTATTTTTGAGTTTATCTTGGGGATCATTGCGGGGCTGGTTTGGCTGTTTCGACGCGAAGAGAACGCTTTTGGTTGGTATGCCATAACCAGTTTTCTTTGGGTGCTATACGTTGGGCAACTTTTAGCTACCGAGACGCTTTGGGGGCTATCAACGCTAGATTTCTATCGTTTGCATATCTTTATCTTTCTTTGTTTACGACAGCGACTTGTCTCTATCCTTGGCGTTTTGCAGGACGAAAATTTCCACGTCTTGAAAAAGTCATGGGGATGACTGTTTTTGTATTGGGTTGCTTGATTTTTTTTACACCACAGTCTTTGGTACAACCTGTCTTAGATTTGAGTTTTATGGTGGGCTATGCTTGCTATATGCTGAATTGCCTGACATTTTCGTGGATTGCTTATAAATCAGGACAAGTTGAAGCCAAGTTGCTGGCAGGGATTATGTTGTTGATTTATGTCCCAATTGGTGCCCATGACGGTTGGCGCTTAATGATGAATGAAGGGGATTTGATTTCGGCATATGCTTCCCCGATAACAACCTTGGGTGTGGCGATTATTTTTGCACTACGCTTGACTAAAAGTGTGAGACGAATTGAAAAGTTTAATCAAACGTTGGCAACAACGGTCACTCAAGTAAAGGAAGAGTTGACGCATACCCTACAAAATCATTATCAGTTAGAAATGGAAAATACCCGCTTGCAAGAGCGTATTCAAATTGCACATGAGCTACATGATGGCTTAGGTGGCTCCTTGGTTCGTTCAATGGCATCGGTTGAGCAGAGTTCCAAAGATCTGACCAATTCGCAATTTTTATCGATGTTGAAAATTTTAAGAGATGATTTACGACATATCATTGATAGCGGTTCAAGTTTAGGCACCAAACTGCCTGAAACCCCATTGTTATGGATGGCACCCTTTAGGCACCGTTTTAATCAGTTATTTGATGAGCTCGATATACACGCTAAATGGTCAGTTCCTGCAAAATGGGAAGTGGATGTTACTCCAATGGAATGTTTAACCCTACAGCGTGTAGCCGAAGAAGCATTAACCAATATTGTGAAGCATAGTCATGCGACCGTGGTGCAGATTCGGATTTATTATGAAAACTCGGCATTGATAATGGAAGTAGAAGACAATGGCGTGGGGGGTGATGTGGATTTGGTCAATCAAGCCGGTTTGAGTGTGGGGCTTCGTAGTATGAGTGGGCGTTTAGAGCGGATGAACGCAGATATGCAAATCACTTCTCGTGCGGGTCAGACGATTTTAAAAGTGATTAAAAATTACGGATAAATCATGATTTTGTAGAAGAAATTAGTCAATTTTTTTCAATAAACTGTCATCAAATAATCATCAAAATGCAAAAAACTGCTGCTTAAACTGTGACTATACATTTATAAGAAGCATGTAAGATCATGACAGAATCGGCTATTAATTTAGGGCGTATGCAGGATGAACCTGCGCGATTTCAGTTCCAATTTAAGCATATGCAATCACGAATGGATGTGCAAACGGTCTCAACATTAATCCGTCCAGGTCTAAAAATCGCCATTGTTACAGATACGTGGGCGCCAGAAATTAATGGTGTTGCACATTCTTTATTGCAGTTGTGTAAAGGCTTGCAGCAACAAGGCAACTCAATATTTTTAATACGCCCTGAACAGTCCGAAAGTTGTCAGGATTTCAGACCTGATCAAGAGTGTTTGGTTCGAGCGCAGTCGATTCCTAAGTATTCAGGTTTACAATTTGGCTGGCCGCAACTGATCAAACTCAGTAAAGCTTTAAAAAAAGCCCAAGTCGACATTGTGCATATAGTCACTGAAGGGCCTTTGGGTTTTGCTATGCTTCAACTGGCGCGTTCTTTACAGATTCCTGTGTCCAGTGGTTTTCATTCGGCCTTTCATGATTTTAGTCGCTTCTTTGATTTAGCGTTTTTAATGAAGCCCGTACAACATTATTTACGATGGTTTCATAACAATACTCAACTCACCTGTGTACCGAGCCAAGATACTGCAGATGCCTTGCATCGATTAGGTTTTAGTTGCCCATTGGTGGTGGTCGGGCGAGGTGTGGACCATAGTCGATTTTCTCCCTCACACTATCAAGCAGAACTGAGACAACAGTGGCAAGCAGATGAACATACCCGCGTGATGCTCTATGTCGGAAGGCTATCTCCTGAAAAAGAAGTGGATGTTTTGATTTCTGCCTACCGTTCGATGTTGGCTATGGATGCACGAACGAAATTGGTCATTGTGGGTGATGGGCCTGATCGTGAACGACTAATGCAACTGGCAAAATCCCTAGATGTTATTTTTATGGGAAGTTTAAGTGGTCAGGCTTTATCGGAAGCCTATGCCAGTGCGGATGTTTTTGTTTTCGCAAGTCAGGTTGAGACCTTTGGTAATGTGGTTTTGGAGGCGATGGCTAGCGGATTGCCGGTGATTGCATATAATGCTGCATGTGCCCAACTGCACGTGAGAAATCAGCAAACGGGATGGTTATGTCATTTATCTCGAACCGATGAATTTATTCGTCTCATGCAGCAATTGCCGCAACGCGCTAAATTAAAAACCATGGGCATCGAGGCGGCAAAAGACGCTGCTAAAATTGGTTGGCAATATCCTGTACAGCAATTTGAGCACGCGCTATATCGCGTGGTGGATCAAGCTATGATGAGCCAATGGAGCTAGCGCTATTGGTTGTATAGAAAAGTTGAGCATCTTCAAAAATTAATATTCATCGAACTGTCATCAAAGCATCATTGCACTGTCAAAAAGATAACTTAAGCTGAGTCAAACACAGATCTCAACTTGTAAAAATAACAACACAAATCTAGCTCAACCCCAACATAGTCAGGCTTTGACTGTAGATAGGAGATTAGCGATGAATTTTAAAAATGCAAAAACAAGAATGCTGCATCTCGATTTAAAAGGCTGTATTTATCTCAATCATTTTTCGCATCAACAAGTTGTCGCTGACATATTTAAAATGGTGAGTCGACTTGGTGATGGTGTGTTTTGGTATGTCATGTTGGCGACGGTCTGGATCGTGCAGGGCATGTATTACAGTGTACAAATCGTCTATGTATTACTGGGTGGTTTCGTCGGCACCTCGATCTATAAACTCCTCAAAAAGAAAACTGTGCGCCCAAGACCGTACCAAGTGCATCAAGTGATTCGCTTAGGTGAACGCCCTCTAGATCATTTTAGTTTTCCATCAGGGCATACTCTACATGCAGTCATGGCAACAACTGTGCTGGGCTATATTCAACCCATGCTGTTGGTCCTGATGTTGCCCTTTAGCTTATTAGTGGCATTATCTCGCATGATCTTAGGTTTGCATTACCCAAGTGATGTCGCTGTCGGTGCTGCTATAGGCGCTGCAGTGGGTGCCGCAATTATTCTCTGTGCACCTCTTTTTGGTTTGATTTTATAGTTTGAAGTGGACATCTCAATTGCAAAATCTGGTAATAAAAAAATTAAAAGGGTTTATCACGTCCAATTGCCGAAATTTGTTAAAGTAAGCCATCATTCTATAGACGATGTTAGGAAGACCCATGGGTTTACGCTGGACAGATACCATTGATATCGCAATTGAGCTGTATGAAGCTCACCCTGATGTTGATCCGCAATGGATTCGCTTTACTGACCTACATGCATGGGTATGTGCATTGCCAAATTTCACTGATGACCCTGAAAAGTCGACTGAAGGTCTGCTTGAGGGAATTCAGATGGCCTGGATTGATGAGGCAAGTTAATCCCTACATCGAAAAAAGCAATTTTTTTGTATAGCAAAAGCAGAAAATAGCGCATTATTCGGTATAATGCGGCAAATTTTTCACGTCAAATTGACTTAAGGAGCCTCTCATGGCTATTGAACGTACTTTATCTATCGTTAAACCAGACGCAGTTGCTAAAAACCACATCGGCGACATCTTTGCTCGTTTCGAAAAAGCTGGTCTTCAAATCGTTGCAACTAAAATGAAACACTTGACTCAAGCTGAAGCTGAAGGCTTCTACGCTGAGCACAAAGAACGTGGTTTCTTTGGTGACCTAGTTGCATTCATGACTTCTGGTCCAGTTGTAGTTTCAGTTCTTGAAGGCGAAAACGCAGTTCTTGCTCACCGTGAAATCCTTGGCGCAACTAACCCTAAAGAAGCTGCTCCTGGTACTATCCGTGCAGACTTCGCTGTAAGCATCGACGAAAACGCTGCTCACGGTTCTGACTCTGTAGCATCTGCTGATCGTGAAGTTAACTACTTCTTCGCTCAAACTGAGATCGCTCCACGTACTCGTTAATTCGAAGTATTCGAACCAGATAAGTGGTATACTGCTTGTCTGGTTTTTTTATTCTCTGAATAATTCTTCGCTCAAATACTGAGCATCTCCTTTGATCTTTAGACATGGTTTAGGTAATTACACATGAGTACTGAAGTAGTCGCTACATCAGCTGTTTCTGATGCACAGCAACAATCTCCATCCGCTCCGACGCAGCAAAATACTGTGGAGAAAGTGAATTTACTGGGCATGTCACGTCCGCAAATGGAAAAATTCTTCGAAGAAATGGGGGAGAAAAAGTTCCGTGCTGGGCAGGTGATGAAATGGATTCATCAGTTCTTCGTGACTGATTTTGCTGAAATGACCAATATTTCTGGTAAATTGCGTGAAAAACTAGAAAAGATTTGTGAAATTAAAGCGCCTGAAGTGGTGCATAAAAATTATTCAAAAGACGGTACTCGTAAATGGGTGTTCCGTGTAGGTGATGGTGCAGGTTCATTGGTTGAAACTGTACTGATTCCTGCAGAAGATAAAACCGGCGCACGTAAGACTTTGTGTATTTCGTCACAAGTGGGCTGTGCTCTGGACTGTTCATTCTGTTCAACCGGGAAACAAGGCTTCCAACGTGACTTGAGCCAAGCTGAAATTATTGGACAGCTGTGGATGGCAAACTTCTCTTATATGGAAGATGTGCCAGTTGCTGATCGTGAGCGTTCAGTGACCAATGTGGTGATGATGGGCATGGGTGAGCCACTGTTGAACTATGATGCTGTATTGAATTCAATGCGTATCATGTTGGATGACTTTGCGTATGGTATGTCGAAGCGTCGTGTGACTTTATCAACCTCAGGTGTAGTGCCTAAAATTGACCAATTGGCACAAGACATTGATGTAGCCTTGGCAATTTCACTCCATGCGCCAAATGATGAACTACGTAACGAACTTGTTCCGATCAATAAAAAATATCCGTTGGAACAGTTGATTGCAGCGTGTCAGCGTTATATCGCCAAAGATGGCAATGAAAGTTCGCGTAAACACGTGACCATCGAATACGTGATGTTAGATGGTGTAAATGACCATCCTGAACATGCACAGCAAATGTTAAAGCTGTTGAAAAACCTACCAAGCAAAATTAATTTAATTCCGTTTAACCCGTTCCCGCATGCGCCATACGGTCGTTCAAGCCGTAACCGTATTATTTCTTTCCAAAAAACTTTGTCTGATGCCGGTTTTGTGTGTACGATTCGTCAGACACGTGGTGATGATATCGACGCTGCGTGTGGACAACTCGTGGGGCAAGTTGCTGACCGTACTCGTCGTGCGGAGCAATGGAAAAAGAAAGTTGCGCAGCAAAATGAGATACTGCGCTCACAAGGATAATAAAGAGGCAGCCAATTGAAAAAGTTAACGTATAAGTTCACTTTCGTTTCAGCTTTATGTGCATCGGTTTTGGCATTAACAGCATGTCAAACGCCTGAGATTGGGAAAAAAGACCCAGAGAAAGCCGTAAAAATCAGAACGCAATTGGCTGTTGAACACTTGAAAGCAGGGGATTTGGACTCTGCTAAACGTGCATTAGATCAGGCTTTAGAGGTGGATTCTCGCGATTCCCAAGCCAATATGATGATGGGTGTCTTACTACAACGAGAAGGCAGTCCAGCCAACTTAGAAAAAGCAGATAGTTATTTTAAGCGTGCAATTTCAGCAGACTCAAAAAATTCTCAAGCACGTAACAACTACGGTACGTATTTATACCAAGTTGAGCGTTATAATGATGCGATTGAACAGTTCAGCATCGCAGGTTCAACTTTAGGTTATGATCAACGTTTCAAAGCATTGGAAAATTTAGGTCGAATTTACCTGAAAGTGGGTGATGTGGCGAATGCTGAAAAATCATTCAAACAAGCTTTGCAGGCTAATCGTGATTCCTATGTTTCAATGTTAGAGTTGTCTGAAATCTTTTATTTGAATCAGCAGTTCCCTGCTGCCACACAAATGTATGAACAATTTGTACGTGCAGTAGGACAAAAAAATCAGGGTGCGCGTGCACTCTGGATTGGCATTCGAACAGCGCGTGCCAATGGCGACAATTTGGGTATGCAAGTACTGGTTAACCAGTTACGTGCTTTGTTCCCAGAAAGTCCTGAATACCAACGCTATTTGCAATTACAGTACAGTACTGAGGCCGTATGGAAGTAAATCCTAATTCACCGCAATCGAATGGTTCGAGCGTAGCTCCAAATGCATTAGGAAATGTACAACGCCCAGGTGAGTATTTACGTCAAGTACGTATTACGCAAAAACTGGAACTTGAAGCTGTCGCATCAGAACTCAATATTCCATTAAAAACACTGACTGCACTTGAGCAAGATGATTATAAGTCATTGCCTGAAGCGACCTTTATTAAAGGTTACTACCGCACTTATGCCAAATATTTAAAAGTTGATGCAACCAATATCATTCAACGTTTTGATGATATTTATGCCAACGATACGGGATTGTTGCCAAATCACGCGTTAAACAATTCACCGATTAAAATAATGGGTAAATTACCCGGTTCTAATCGTGACCGTAATCGTAAATGGATCAAACGGGGTCTGATTGCATTGGCGGTGTTGTTGGTCATTGGTGCGATCGTGGCAGCGATTCAGGGCATGACCTCAGGCAGCGATAATGAAGACGCTGTGACCAATGATGTCGCTTCAGAAGTTCAAGTCCTCGACATGAATGGCGGAAATGCAGCGGTCAGTGGCGATCAATTGACATTGACCTTTAGTAGCCCGACTTCAGTACATATTGTTGATTCGACGGGTAAGGTGTTGGCGACAGGTCGTCAAGCATCGACGCTCAACTTAAACGGTGAAACACCATTCCAAATTCGTTTGGATGATGCAACAGCAGTGTCATTAAGCTTAAATAATGAAAATATTTCATTGTCACCATATACCGTAAACGGCAAAGCAGATTTCCGTTTATCACGTTAAGGGACAACAGAGCAGACTGAACAATGATTGAAAATCCAATTAAGCGCCGTCCAACGCGTAAAATTAAAGTAGGTTCGGTGTATGTCGGTGGTGATGCGCCGATTAGCATCCAAAGTATGACCAATACTGAAACCTGTGATGTCGAAGCGACCGTGGTACAGATTCAGCGCTGTGTAGACGTCGGTGCGGACATCATGCGTGTTTCTGTACCGAGTATGGAAGCTGCTGAAGCTTTTGGTGAAATTCGTAAACGTGTGCAAGTGCCACTGGTTGCCGATATTCACTTTGATTATAAAATTGCTTTACGTGTTGCAGACCTTGGTGCAGATTGTTTGCGTATTAACCCGGGTAATATTGGTTCTGAAGCCAAAATTCGTGAAGTGGTTGCGGCAGCGAAGCACAATGACATTTCAATGCGTATTGGTGTCAATGCAGGCTCACTGGAAAAAGATATTCAAAAGAAATATGGTGAGCCTACAGGTCAGGCTTTGCTTGAATCTGCAATGCGCCATATTGATATTTTAGACCGTTTAAATTTCCATGAATTTAAAGTGTCAGTCAAAGCATCCAATGTCTTTCTGACGATGGATGCTTACCGATTACTTTCTGCACAAATTGATAACCCATTACACTTAGGTGTGACTGAAGCAGGTGTCTACCGCACGGGTTCAGTCAAATCTGCTATCGCTTTAGGCGGTTTGTTGATGGAAGGCATTGGTGACACCATGCGTATTTCATTGGCCGCAGAGCCTGAAGAAGAAATCAAAATTGGCTTTGATATTTTAAAATCATTGGGCTTACGTTCAAACGGCATTAACTTTATTGCATGCCCAAGTTGTTCGCGCCAAGAGTTTAATGTCATCAAAGTCATGCAAACATTGGAAGAGCGTTTAGAAGATATTCGTACCCCAATGGATGTATCGGTGATTGGTTGTAAAGTGAATGGTCCGGGTGAAGCCAAAGAAGCCGATATTGGTGTAGTAGGTGCAAGTCCGCGTTCACTGGTGTATCGTAATGGCGAAAAGAGCCATTTAATTGACACAAATCAGTTGGTTGACGAAATCGAAGCGATGGTTCGTCAACGTGTTAGCGATCTTGAAGACGCTAAAGCTAAAGAGATTATTCGCACAAGTTTTTCTGAGTAGATCATGAGTTCAATCGTCGCAATCAAAGGTTTTAATGACATTCTCCCTACGCAAAGTCCTGCATGGAGACGTCTAGAACAGCATCTATCTAGCCTGATGGATGCTTATGGTTATCAGCAAATTCGCTTGCCGATTGTGGAGCAGACTCATCTGTTCAAACGTTCTATTGGTGATGCAACGGATATCGTTGAAAAAGAAATGTACACATTCTTAGACAAAGGTAATCCGCCTGAGTCTTTGACTTTGCGTCCAGAAGGAACAGCAGGGTGTGTACGTGCAATGCTTGAACATAACTTACTTCGTGGTGCTACACCGCGTGTATGGTATGTCGGCCCAATGTTCCGCTATGAAAAACCACAAAAAGGTCGCTACCGTCAGTTTCATCAATTTGGCGTAGAAACCTTTGGTGTTGCAACACCAGATCAAGATGCAGAATTGATTTTAATGACTGCGCGTTTGTGGAAACGCATGGGCGTTGCAGATAAAGTTCAATTAGAACTTAATACTTTAGGTGAGTCTGATGAACGTGCTGCCTATCGTGCGGCATTGGTTGAATTTTTAGAGTCGCATAAAAATGACTTAGATGAAGATTCACAGCGTCGTCTAACTACGAATCCACTGCGTATTTTGGATTCTAAAGATGCAAAAACACAAAGCATTTTGGAAAATGCGCCAAAACTTCACGACTTTATGGGTGAAGAAACGTTGGCTCACTTTGCTCAATTGCAGCAGTATTTGACTGATGCTGGTGTTGGTTTTGTGATCAATCAAAAATTGGTTCGTGGTCTCGACTATTACAACAAAACGGTCTTTGAATGGACAACTACACACTTAGGTTCTCAAGGAACGGTATGTGCTGGTGGTCGTTATGACGGTTTAGTCGGTCAGCTTAAAGGTAAAGCAGACCAGTCTGTGCCTGCTGTTGGTTTTGCAATGGGTATGGAGCGTTTGCTTCTTCTACTTGAACAAGTGGAAGACAATACCCCAGTGCGTGACTGTGAGCTATTCTTGGTTTCAGATCCTGCAACTCAAGGTAAGGCATTGGTCCTTGCTGAACAAATTCGTGATCAACTTGAAGCGGCGGGTAGCAACATTCGCTTAAAAGTTGGTTCACAAGGTTCAATGAAATCGCAAATGAAAAAAGCTGACCAATCGGGTGCTTTATTTGCTGTGATTTACGGTGAACGTGAGCAATCAGCAGGGCAAGTGCTGGTAAAAGAGCTAGCGATTGCAGAACAACACGAAGTGAATGTGGCAGACTTTGTTGCCTTCATTATCGAAAAAATTTCTTCAAAATAATCCCTATAACATAAGGAAAAAGGTAATTTCATGAGCGCATTGAGTGAAGAAGAACAACTTGATAATTTAAAATCGTTTGCTAAAAAATATGGCTCTGCCATTGTTAGCGGCATTTTAATTGCGTTGATTGCCTTTTTCGGATGGGAATACTGGCAGAAGAAAACTTTGGCTGAATCGCAAATGCAAACAGCCAAAGTCCAGCAGTTAATGGATGATGCTCAGTCGGCGACGGGTGACGCTTTTACACAACTTTCTGCGACTGCAGATAAAATTGTAAAAGAAGCGCCAGATTCGCCACAAGCCATCCAAACTCAGTTGCTTATGGCAAAATTGGCGTATGATAAAGCGGATTATGCCAACGCTGAAAAAGCTTTGAAAAAAGTTGAAAATTCAAAAGTTGACGATGCGGGCTTAGTTCAATTGGTGAAATTACGTTTAGCGTATGCACAATTGGCACAAAAGAAATTTGATGAAGCATTAAAAACTTTAGAAGCGGTTAAAGAACCTGCTTTTCAAGCAACTGCAGATGAAGCCCGTGGCGATGTCTATGTTGCGAAAAATGATATCGAAAATGCAAAGAAAGTTTATCAAAGTGCATGGGATGCTTTGGTTGAGCGACAAGAAGAACGTCAAATTTTACAAATTAAACTCGAAAGTGTAGGCGTTTTAGTTGATGATCCTGAAATTGAACGTCCGATTATAGATACACAAGTGGAAGCAACTGAATGAATAGAAAATACAAAATTACCTGTGCGCTGACAGTTTTAACACTTGCTTTGGCTGGTTGTGCAAATAAAGGAAAAGTAGAAAAAGTAAAACCAAATCCTTTACCAAAATTGGAACAGGCAAAAACTTTAGCACCTGTATTTTCAAACAGTGTGGCTTCAACTGAAGAAGCAGATCCACTGCGTTTACGTATGGATGCAGATAACGGCGTTGTTTTTAGCGTAAATCCTAACGGTGAAGTTCAAGCCTACAAAGGCAAAGAGCGTTTATGGCAGAAGAAAATCTCTAAACAAGGTTTGACTGCAGGTGTAGAAGCTGCTGACGGTATTGTGGTTGTCGGTAATGCAAAAGGTCAATTATTTGCATTGGATCAGGCAACAGGTGAGCAAAAGTGGACGGCGCAATTAACCGGCGCGTTACTTTCACCGTCGTTGATTCAAGCAGGTCGCGTTATTTCAGTCACCAACGATGGTACGGTATACGCAAACGATGTGGCAACGGGTCAACAAACTTGGACCTATAACTTGCCAAATGTGCAATTTAGTTTACGTGGTATGGCAGCACCGGTATCACTTGATGCACGTCATGTTCTCATCGCTTCTTCAAATGCCTATATCTATGTGATTGATGCATTGAGCGGTATTCCGAAAATGCAGCGTCGTGTTGCAGTGTCAGACGGTCGTTCAGATGTACAACGTCTCATTGATATTGACGGTGAACCGACTGTAGCAGGTCAATTTTTAATTACCACCAGTTATCAAGGCCAAGTGACAGCGCTTGATCTTGCCTCACAACAAGTGATCTGGAGCAATGATGCGAGCAGCATTCAGCGTCCTGAAGTTGCGGGCAATGGTGTCTTTGTGGCACAAACTGATGGTAAAATTGTGGCTTATGAAATTACCACTGGTCAAACATTGTGGGAAAATGACCAATTGCTTAATCGTAATTTGAGTAACCCAGTGATGTTAGGTCAAGACCTTGTGGTTGGTGATCTGGATGGTGTACTTCACTTAATCAACCCAGCGACAGGCGAGTTGGTTGGTCGTTCTAAAACCAGTGGTGAAGTACGTTCACTACGTGTAATTGACAACCAATTATATGTGTCGACACGTAAGGGTGCATTAAGCATTTGGCAGAACCGTTAATTTTTCTGCGGCTTATGTTAAAATAAGCCAAACCGTATTTTTAACGCGGGGGATTGAATCATCAATGCCCCGTGTTTTTATTTATTTTAGGCATTTATCCTATTTCCATTCTTCCTAAGCTTTCTGATGTTCAGACCAGACCAAACTGGCTGATCTGGAATAAAGGTTAATCTATGAAACCCGTAATTGCGCTCATTGGTCGTCCGAACGTCGGAAAATCAACGTTGTTTAACCAGATAACCAAGAGCCGTGATGCTCTCGTTGCTGACTTTGCCGGTCTGACTCGTGACCGTAAGTATGGTGACGCGACTTATCAAAATAAATCCTTTATCGTCGTTGATACTGGGGGTATTGGCGAAACTGAGGGCGGTATCGACTCGTACATGGCAGAACAGTCAAAAACTGCCATTAATGAAGCAGATATTATTGTCTTCGTGGTCGATGCGCGCGCAGGCCTATTGGCATCTGATGAGCAAATTGCACGTGACTTACGTACGCTAGGTAAAAAAGTTTATCTTGTTGCCAACAAAGTTGATGGTGTACATGCCGAAGCAGCTTTAGTTGAATTCTTCAAATTGGGTATGGGTGAACCACTTCAAGTGGCTG
The DNA here is from genome assembly GCF_013420085.1 of Acinetobacter sp. YH12027. NCBI lineage: Bacteria > Pseudomonadati > Pseudomonadota > Gammaproteobacteria > Moraxellales > Moraxellaceae > Acinetobacter > Acinetobacter sp. YH12027. The sequence continues at coordinate 57,172 of NZ_VOYW01000011.1, read as the reverse complement.
CCAGCCATGGTCGTGGTGTTCAGCAAATGCTTGAAGAAGTGTTAGCTGAAGTGCCTGAAGATGAAAGTGAAGAACAACACGATAAAGACACAGGCTTACGTTTAGCGATTATTGGTCGTCCAAACGTGGGTAAATCGACTCTAGTGAACCGTTTGTTGGGTGAAGACCGTGTGGTTGCATTTGACCAACCAGGTACTACACGTGACTCGATTTATATCCCATTTGAACGTGATGGCCGTAAATACACATTAATCGATACTGCGGGTGTACGTCGTAAAGGTAAAGTGGACGAAATGATCGAGAAATTCTCGATTGTGAAAACTTTACAAGCGATGAAAGATGCGCATGTTGTGGTTATTGTTGTCGATGCACGTGAAGGGATCGTTGAGCAAGACTTGCATTTGATCGGTTATGCGCTTGAAGCAGGCCGTGCGATGGTGATTGCCATCAACAAATGGGACAACATGTCTGACTACGACCGTAAACAATGTAAATTAGATGTTGAACGTCGTTTTGACTTTATTCCATGGGCAAAAATTCACTTAATTTCTGCACTTCACGGTACAGGTGTTGGTGATCTTTATCCATCGATCCACCGTGCTTATGATTCTTCGCATTTGAAAGTATCACCTGCGAAAATCACTCAGATCTTGAATGATGCAACTGATGCGCACCAACCACCAATGGTTCAAGGTCGTCGTATCAAAATGCGTTATGCGCATATGGGCGGACAAAATCCACCGACGATTGTGATTCATGGTAACAAAGTTGATAAAACGCCAAATGACTATCGTCGTTACCTAGAAAACGTGTTTCGTAAAGTTTATAAACTTGAAGGTACGCCAGTCAAAATTGAATTTAAAACCTCTGATAACCCATTTGAAGGTCGTAAGTCGCAAATCGATGAGCGTACGGCGGCACGTAAACGTCGTTATGTTCAGAAGTTCAAAAAAGCGGAAAAGAAATTCAAACGCTAAGTTTAGATGAACAAAAAAAGCCTGCAGATATGCAGGCTTTTTTTTCACTTTATTTATCTAAAAAGATGTAGAAATTAGTTTTTGCACTTTTTAGCTTGGCGGTAAATATCAATATTATCCAGGTTGGCTTGAGCAACTTCCATGGATTGCTGTGCGCTGCTGCTATCCTGTTGTGTATTTTTATTGCCAGAAAAAGCTGTAGCAAATTGTCCCATACGCGCCGCTGTTTCAGATTGACCTGAAAATGCGGATAGCGCGTTGCCAGCAAGACCTGCCCATTTTGAAACTTGATTATTTTGCTGTGCAGACGCTTGGCTTAATGCCAGTTGCGATGCTTCTAAAGTACGTTCAAAGGTTTTACGCTCAACGCTCAGGTCAGTGCAATCTAAGGTTTTTAAATAACTGGTACTATAAACACTATTGTTGGTTTGGCTAGCTTGATTGAAATTTGAGGCATAGCCACGGTCTGCTTGAGCCACGGCATTGGCAGCTTCTTGACGGCTTTGATTCATACGCGCTTCAGCTTGGTCCATAATCGCGCCATTTTTGGCACCCATCACTGCAACAGCTGCATCCAATAAACCTGCTTGAGCGAAACATGGTAGGACACAAAGTGAACTGATTAAGGTGATTTTTCTTAGCATCTGGTTTACCCCGAGTTTTAAATTAAAGTTATAAGAATCTAGAGTATTTTATCTAATTGAAGATGTATTTGAAATATTTATTATACTTAAGTATTTGAATATATTTATAATATTAAGTATTTCTTAAGTGGTTAGAAATATTTTTAAACTGAGTTTTAAAATCTCGACGAGTCAAAGGACCGATGCGCTCATCTGTAATGTGGTGTATTTTGTGTCGGAGTGTCGCATAAAATATAGCGTCATGGACGTAGTGTAAAAGATATTGGATCAACAACTTATGGCGAAAATTCAGCTTGAATATAGTGCAATTACTGACTTCTTTGTGGAGCCGCATGGCTTGAGTCGTCAAGAGGTAATTGCCGTGCGTAAACAAGCCATTTACCAATATCGCAATCAATTACTTGCGCAGCGGCTAAATAGGTCAGTTGAAAATTCAGATTTTTCAAAGTCTGCATTTGGTAAGCCTTTTCTTCCTGATTTTCCACACTTTCATTTTAATCATAGTCATAGCCAGCAGCATTATGTTTTGGCCAGCAGTGAAAAAATCGCCAATATTGGTGTGGATATTGAGGATTTAAATCGAAAAGTTCGTTTTGATGCGATGGCTCAACACAGCTTTCATCCCGAAGAATTGCTTAATTGGGACAGTTGTGAGCATGATCCTGATTTTTGGTTTAAAGTTTGGACCACTAAAGAGGCGGTACTTAAAGCATCAGGTTTAGGGATCCGAGTGAACCTGAATGAACTGAATACGCAGTGTCATCCTGAGCACAATGGTGGGATGTGTAGCCATCCAGCAATTGGCACTTTTGCTTATCAGAATATTCAACTACCGCATGTCATGTTGACGGTGGCATGGCAAAGTGAACAATCTTGCCGAGGCTTTCATTTGCCTAATATTGAGTTGAATGTCTTATAAATCGGTATGAAATAAAATCATCATGAAAAAAGCCCTGTTCTGGCTGAACAGGGCTTTTTTTGAAAATCAATCTAAACTGGCTTTAGATTAGATTTTGCATTTTTTAGAACCTTGGTAGATACCAATGTTGTCGATGTTTGCTTGAGCAGCAGATTTGTTCGCTTGTTGAAGTTCAAGATTACCTGCTTCTGAAGTATCTTGCTCACCAGCCAAGCTGTTTGCAATGTTGCCTGCACGAGCAGCTTTTTCAGAGTTACCACCGAAAGCAGCAAGTGCTCCACCCGCTAAACCAGCAAATTTGCTCAATGATTTGCCTGGCGCTTGAGCAGATGCTTGGATGTTTGCAATGTTTTTGTCAGCAGCTTCTAAAGAGCGCTTAGCATTCGCTTTTTCAACAGCAAGAGTTGCACAATCCATCGCTTTTAATTCTGAAGATGCGAATTGAGTTGTAGCAAAAGCAGAAATTGAAATAGAAGTAACAGTTGCAAGGACAAGTAATTTTTTCATGAAATAATTCACTTTTATTGTTAGAAAATAAACGCCCGAAAGTAATGGGCGGGTGAATATTATTCAAAAAAAGGAATTTTGTCCTGTTAAAATGTGACAATTGTGTAAGTTTGTGTAATTTGCGTACAAATATGATTGCAAAATTAAATGATTAGTAACACGTTGCTATTTGGGTTTTTGTGCAATCCAAATATTACTTAAGCGGTTGACAAATTGCGGGCTAAACTTCGATAAATTAAACAAAAATTTAGCTTTCATCCCCACAGGTGTATGTGTGGCCATTAAGACCGTATCCTTTTTTTGTACCAAGGCATAAATTTGCTGAGCGACATCGCTCGGTTGAAGATTGATGCCCATTTTCTTAATGCTTTGGGCATCCATGTCTTGCACCATCGCGGTTTGAACAAATAAAGGCATCACATCTAAAACGCGAATATTGTATTTTTGCCATTCAATATCCAAGCTTTCAGTGAACCCACGTACAGCAAATTTAGATGTGGCATAGCTGGCTAAATCAGCTTGTCCATAAATTGCTGAAGCTGAAGAGAGGTTAATCACACGAGCAAAATTGCTTTGTTTTAAATAGGGAAATGCCGCATAGCAACCGTTTATCACCCCTTTGACATTGATATCAATCGTACGGTGGTGTGCAGACAGTTCCGTATGTTCAAAGCTACCTGAATACAGAATTCCGGCATTATTGACTAAGATATTCAGCTGACCTGCCCATGCAACAAATTCAGCTAAAGCGCTTTGCCATTGCTCTGGTTGTGTTACATCTAAATGTCCAGCTTTGGCATGGCTACTGAGTTCGGCAGCTAAGGAGGTAACTTGAGATTGGTTAATGTCGTAGAGCCCAACTTTATAGCCTTGTTGTATGAACAGTCGTGCAATTGCTGCGCCAATCCCTTGTCCTGCACCGCTAATAAAAATACTTTGCATGTTATGCTTCCCTGAATTGAGTTGCTCATTCCTTGAGTGAATTTTGAGCATATCAAATTCTGTAATCGAAACAATGTACTGATGAGTAAATAGCTGGAGTTCACATGGAACAATTATTAGCAGTGATGAAAGAATTACGTGAAAAATGTCCATGGGATCAAAAGCAAACCCCAGAAAGTTTGACTCGTTATGCCATCGAAGAAGCCTATGAAGTTGAAGCGGCAGTTCGTTCAGGTCAGAGTGATGATGTACGAGATGAACTGGGGGATTTATTACTACAAGTGGTTTTTCAGTCGCAGATGTATAGCGAACAAGGCGCATTTGATTTTCAAGATGTGGTGCAAGCCATTACAGATAAATTAATTCGCCGTCATCCCCATGTGTTTCAGGCAGAGCAGTTCTCAGCACTCAATGCGGATGATGTGGCAACACTATGGAAACAGATTAAACAACAAGAAAAAGGAGGGAAATTAGCATCAAGATTAGATGAGGTTAAACATGCTCCTGCATTAAGCCAAGCAGATGAAATCCAAAAAAATGTGGCGAAAATTGGCTTTGATTTTCCAGATATTGAAGGGGCTTATGGCAAGCTTGAGGAAGAGCTAGGGGAGTTAAAAGAGGCCTTAGCAGGCAAAAAATCCGACGAAATATTTGATGAATTTGGTGATTGCTTATTTTCTCTAGTGAATGTTGGACGTAAGATTGGCATCTCAAGTGAGATGGCACTGTTAAGTACCATTCATAAATTTAGAAGCCGTTTTGCTTATATTGAAGCACAGGCCACATTACAACAAAAACATGTAGAAGACTTGTCCCTGACTGAAATGGATCAGTTATGGGAACAGGCAAAACAACAATTAAAACAACAGGCTGAATATGTACCACATCCTAAAGAATAAATACTCTACACAATTACTTGTCTTGGTTTTGAGTTTAATGGCAAATTTGACTTATGCTCAAAGCCCTTCGGGCTACGCGGAATGGAAAGCCATGCAGCAAGCTCAAGATCAGCAATTAAAAAAGCAATCTGAGGCCTCGAAGTCCAAAGTGGCAACTGCACCGAGCAATGCCAACTATTATTTGTCACGACCCAGCACCCAACAAAATAGTCGAACAGATCAGGTACGTTTAAATACAGCCTCAGTCGATGAACTGCAGACATTGCATGGAATTGGTCAGAAAAAAGCAGAAGCAATTGTGCAATATCGCAAAAGTAATGGCTTATTTAAAAGCATTGATGATATTCAACAGGTTAAGGGAATCGGTCCTGCGCTGTTTGCTAAAAATAAAGCAAAATTGGCACTTTAAGTGAAGTGTAAAAAAAAGAATTAGGTTAAGCTCAGCTTGAGCATCGAGATAATCAAATTGCCCTTTGATTGTGTTAGAGATATCATTAGCGACATCTTAAGAATTTTACGTTCAGACGTAGGAGACAGCGTCTTTTGCAAACTTTGCGCGCGTCCAAATGTGGTTTATCAACCACACAATTACCTTCTTCCATTTTAGATGTGATTGATGCCTTAACTAAGGCAGGCTATGAAGCTTATATCGTGGGTGGCAGTGTCCGCGACCTAATGTTGGGGCATGCACCTAAAGATTTTGATGCCGTAACTAATGCGACACCAGCTCAGGTGAAAGAAGTCTTCGGGCGACGTTGCCGAATTATTGGTCGTCGTTTTGAGCTGGCGCATGTCTACTCAGGACGTGAACTGATCGAAGTTGCGACCTTCCGTGCGCCGCCTAAAAAAGCCGTGACTTCTGCTGCGGGCATGATTTTACGTGATAATAATTGGGGTACGATTGAGCAAGACTTTGCACGTCGTGACTTCTCGATCAATGCAATGTATTACCAACCACGCAAAGGTGAAGTGCTAGATTTTTGTCATGCAGTAGATGACATTAAGCATAAAACGTTGCGTTTATTGGGTGATCCACAATTACGTTTTGAAGAAGATCCTGTGCGGATGCTTCGGACTTTACGTTTTGCAGCCAAATTAAACTTTAATATTGATCAAAAAATTCTGGATGTCTTTACTCCAGAACTTACTCAATTGCTGCGTGATGTGTCTCCACATCGTTTATACGATGAGTCACAAAAACTCTTTACTATGGGGCATCTCAATCGCGTCTTACCGATGCTGATCGATTTTGGTATTTGGTATCAATTATTTGCAGATATCAAACCAGTCGTAACCCCATTTATTGAGTTGGCTGCAAAAAATACCGATCAACGTATTTCGATTGGGAAAACCATTAACCCTGCATTTTTCTATGCTGTGTTATTGTGGATTCCGTTCCAAGAGCGTTGTACGTTCTATTTAAATAAAGGTGTTGTTCCTGCTGAAGCGCGTGCTCAAGCAGGCTTAGATGTATTGAAACGTCAGGCTACACGAACCATTATTCCTCGCTTTGCCGAAACATTTATTCGTGAAGTTTGGGAAATGCAAACCCGTTTGCTGAATCCAAAACCACAGCAAATTGAAGCACTTTCAGGTCATGCACGTTTCCGTGCAGGCTTTGACTTCTTGCTGCTGCGTGAAAAATCGGGTGATACAAGCACGCAAGGTATGGGCCAGTGGTGGGATGCTTATCAGCAGATGAGCACTGACGAAAAAGAACGGGCAATTAGCCAATACAATCGTCAACGTGCCAAGAGTCGTCGTAAAGCGGCGCATGAAGATGTGGAAACGAAAACTTCTGCACATCAGCAAGTTGAAATTGAACCACTTGTGAATGAACCAGAAAGCAGAAGTCGCCGTCAACGTAAGCCTAAATCACATGCCAACAGTCCAGCGACAGTATCAATTGTTGCAGCGTCAGCCAGTGGTGAAATTGGTGCAGATCATCCGATTTTAAAACGTAAACGTGTGAAACGAGATCTGACTCAGGTTATTTTTGGGCCAACACAATGACGCTGACATATATTGGTTTAGGCAGTAATTTAGGTGATTCCCTGCAGATCCTCAGTGAAGCGGTGCATAAACTTGCGACACTCGGTACTGTAAAAGTCTCACAACTGTATCAAAGCCCACCAATGGGGCCACAAGATCAGCCGAATTATTTAAATGCAGCGGTTGCATTAGAAACTGATCTAGCACCTTTAGCCTTGTTGGATGAATTACAACGCTTTGAACAAGAGTCGGGGCGTGTACGCCTACGCCATTGGGGCGAGCGTACACTGGATTTAGATTTACTGATTTACGGTGAACAGCACATTCAAAATGAACGTTTAACGGTGCCTCATGTTGGTGTTTTAGAACGTGATTTTGTGTTGAAACCTTTATTGGATTTAGATGAGAATCTACAGATTAAAGGACAACCATTAAAAGATTTACCTATTTTGAATAATCCAAATTTAACTGTATTGGATGCAGGAAACTGGGCCCATCTTTAATTTTTGTATGACCACTTGAGAAAGCCGTCATCTGAGGAATATTGAAATGATTAGTCTAAGTGACTTGAAAAAATTTAAAGCGGAAGGCCGCAAATTCTCCTGCTTGACTTGCTATGATGCGAGCATGGCAAAAGCAATGGAAGTTGCTGAAGTCGATAGTATTCTGATTGGTGATTCATTGGGGATGACCATTCAAGGTAATGACTCAACCTTACCTGTCACTGTTGAAGATATGGCATATCACACTGCGGCAGTGCGTCGTGGCAATAAGCATGCGTTTATTCTGACAGATTTGCCATTTATGACCTATGCCACTTTGAATGATGCTTTGGTGAATTCAAAGACCGTAATGCAAGCAGGCGCGCAGATGGTCAAATTGGAAGGTGGTGCATGGTTGTCAGAAACAGTTGAAGTATTGACTCGTAATGGTATTCCAGTGTGTGTGCATTTAGGGTTAACTCCGCAATCGGTTCATGTGTTTGGCGGTTATAAAGTGCAAGCACGTACACGCGAAACTGCGGATCAACTCATTGCAGACTGTAAAGCTGTGGTTGATGCAGGTGCAGCACTTTTACTTTTGGAATGTGTTCCTGCCCAAGTGGGTAAAGAAATTAGTGAATTGTTCCCAAATACACCTGTGATTGGGATCGGTGCCGGTGCAGAAACGGATGCTCAAGTCTTGGTTCAACAAGATATGCTGGGACTGACGTTTAGTCACGTGGCGAAATTTGTTCGCAACTTTATGAAAGAGCAAGCAGGGGAAACGGCAATTGTGGATGCGTTTAAGGCGTATCATGCTGCCGTACTAGATGGTAGCTTCCCTGCCAAAGAACATACATTCCAAATTGAGCTGTAAGACATGAAAACTGAAACAACGATTCAAGGTTTAAGTGCATCGCTAAATCCAGCACGTGCTGCGCGTAAAATCATTGGTTTTGTACCAACGATGGGGAACTTGCATGAAGGTCACCTCAATTTAGTTCGTGAAGCACGTAAACTGTGTGATGTCGTGGTGGTGAGTATTTTCGTTAACCCAATTCAGTTTGGTCCAAATGAAGACTTTGACAACTATCCACGCACTTTGGAACAAGATCAGCACTTATTGGCTGAAGTGGGTTGTGACATCGTGTTTGCACCGACTGTTGAACAAATGTATGGCAACAAACCGCGCTTAACCAATATTAGCGTGGGCGGCATTACCAATGATTTGTGTGGCGAACAGCGTCCGGGTCATTTTGACGGTGTTGCTGTTGTTGTGACAAAACTCTTTAATATTGTTCAACCGAATTTTGCATTCTTTGGGCAAAAAGATTACCAGCAACTTGCAGTGATTCGTCAGTTTGTACGTGACTTAAATATTCCACTAGAAGTGATTGGTGTGCCGATTACTCGTGCTGAAGATGGTTTGGCATTGAGTTCACGCAATGGTTATTTAAGTGCGGAAAATCGTGCGATTGCACCAACGATTTACCAAAGCTTGAAAACGGCTGAGGCAGAATTACATGCTGGAACTCAACTTGCAGATGTGTTAGCGAATATTAAAGCAACATTGACAGCGGCGGGTTTTGTTGTGGACTATGTTGAAGCACGTACACCTGAATTACAGAAAATTGAAGAATTTGATCAAGACGTGGTGTTGTTTATTGCGGCTAAATTAGGCGCAACACGTCTTATTGATAATATGCAGGTTAAATATACTGCAGTTTAAAACGGCTATGGGGTAGCAAGCGATGAAGCGCATTTTAATTGTTACAGGACAATCTGGATCTGGAAAGTCATCTGCATTACAGATACTTGAGGATTTGGGCTATTACTGTATCGATAATTTGCCATTGGCCTTACTCCCCGAAATTGTTGAAAAACTCGATTCAGAAAATAATCTTGAACAATTGGCACTGGGTGTGGATGTCCGCAGTACACGTGCAGATTTACAAGAGTTCGATTTGGTTTTTCAACAGCTACAACGCCATGGCTCAGTCGATATTATTTATTTGACCACGCGTGATCAGGAATTGATTGCGCGATTCAGTTCATCTCGACGTCCCCATCCGTTGGCAAGTCGTTTCAAAAGTTTAAATGAGTGCATACAGGAAGAAAAATCTTTACTGTTGCCGATTCAATTACGCTCGACAGTACATATTGATACTACTGATAAGAGCGTACATGATTTAAAACATACCTTGCTGTCTAAACTCGGACAGGCAGATAATTTAATTTTGATCTTACAGTCTTTTGGCTATAAGCATGGTATTCCACTCGATGCAGATTATGTTTTTGACGTCCGTCATTTGCCCAATCCACACTGGGATATGGAATTGCGTAAGTATTCAGGATTAGATGAGCCAGTTCGTCAGTTTTTACAACAAAGTGAACAAACCAATGAAATGTTCCAAGATATTTATAATTTTTTGGATAAATGGCTGCCGGCATTTGCCGAAGGGCATCGTCATTACATGACGGTGTCGATCGGGTGTACAGGTGGGCAACACCGTTCGGTATATATCGTAGATAGACTAAAAAAAGCACTTGAGGCAAAATGGTCTATTCAGGTTCTACATAGAGAAATGAAGCACTGGTCATGATCGACACAACTGTTGACGTAATTAATAAACTGGGTTTACATGCGCGTGCATCTGGCAAGCTAATCGAAGTCACGACCAAATTTCGCTCGTCGATTCAAATTGGTAAGGGTGGAAAATTAGTAGATGCCAAAAATATTATGTCTTTGCTGATGCTTGGCGCAGGCAAGGGCACAACTTTACGCTTAGTGATTGAAGGTGCAGATGAAGAAAAAGCTTTGTCTGAAATTCAAGCACTGTTTGCAGCAAAATTTTACGAGGCAGATTAAACGTGGCACGTCGACCGAACCGCTATACCGAAGAAGACTTTGAATCCTTAGAAGGACGTGCAAGTAAAACTGAGCAAAAGAAAGCTGTACAACGTATGGCTGCTTTGGGCGAGGAACTTGCAAAACTGAATCCTAAACAGATTAAAAATCTTCCTGTAGAAGAGCGTCTGATCGAAGCACTACTTGATGCACAAACCATTACTTCACATGAAGCGCGACGCCGTCAGTTTCAACGTGTAGGTAAATTACTGCGTAATGAAGATGAAACCATGATTTTATCTTACTTAACCCCGCAGCAAGGTGCGAAAAAAACAGCGCAGCTTCAACGCTGGACTGAACGTATGATTGCCCAAGGTGATCCCGTCATTAAAGAGTTCATGAAAGCACATAATGCTGCTGAACATCATCCTATTCGTCAGCATATTTTGCGTATTCAACGTGATATAGCAAAAAATGTAAGCGAAGAAGAACTGACTGCGTCAAAGTTGAAATTGTTTAACTACATTCAACAAGTGGCTTTATTATCTGATAACTAATGCATGATTAGATAACCAGGTACTTAGATAGCTCAATGATCAGATAATTCAACATGATCTGATCATTGAAGCAAAACGTGAAGTTATAGACTTCACATCAAAAAAAGCGACCTGATTAGGTCGCTTTTTTTGGCTTGAATTTTTCAACATTCAAGCTTGGCTTTTGAGTTTGAATATTAACCAAATTCACCAACAGCGCGCTCTTTAGCCCATTCACGGAGAACGAATTTCTGAAGTTTACCAGTTGAAGTTTTTGGAATTTCGGTAATCACTACATCTTTAGGTACTTTGAAACGTGCAAGATGTTGCTTACAGAATTCGATCAGTTCTTCAGGCGTTGCTTCTTTACCTGCTTTTAATTCAATAAAGGCACAAGGCACTTCTTGCCAACGAGGGTCAGGTTTTGCAACCACTGCAGCTGTCAGTACAGCAGGGTGCTGATATAGAATTTCTTCTACTTCGAGCGATGAAATGTTTTCACCCCCTGAAATGATCACATCTTTAGAGCGGTCAGTAATTTTGGCATAACCGTCAGGTTGGCAGACGGCTAAGTCGCCGGTATGGAACCAGCCACCGGCAAAGGCTTCAGCCGTTGCTTCTGGGTTTTTCAAATAGCCTTTCATTACGATGTTGCCACGGAACATGATTTCACCCATGGTCTGGCCATCATGCGGAACAGGTAACATGGTTTCAGGATCAATGACTTTCATGCCATCTTGTAGCGGGTATGGCACACCTTGGCGAGAATGCAACTGTGCTTGTTCTTGAATGGAAAGATCAGACCAACCAGCTTGCGATGCGCAAAGTGCTGATGGACCATATGTTTCAGTCAAACCATAGACATGTGTGACATTAATACCAATATTACGCATCCCTTCAATAATCGCAGCAGGTGGCGCTGCACCAGCAACCATCACTTCAACGCGATGGTCAAATTGCGCTTTTTTCTCTTCAGGCGTATTGATCATCATTGAAAGTACGATTGGCGCACCGCAGAAATAATCTACTTTGTGTTCTGCAATCAATTTGAAAATCAGTTCAGGGTCAATTTTACGTAGACAAATATTGGTTCCGCCATTGGCTGCCATTGTCCAAGCAAAGCACCAGCCATTACAGTGGAATAGAGGAAGCGTCCACAGATACGTTGCACGTGGCGTCATGCCGCAAGCAATGATGTTACTCGCTGCATTGATATATGCGCCGCGGTGATGATACACCACGCCTTTTGGATTCCCTGTCGTGCCCGAGGTATAGCTTAAACTAATCGCATCCCATTCATCTTGAGGTAAGTGCCATTCAAAGTTGGCATCGCCTTGCGCCAACCAGTCTTCAAATTCGATTTGTCCAATCGGTTGTGCTGTACCTTCAAATTCAGCATCTGCAACATCAATGACATAAATGTCTTGATCGATCAAAGCCAAAGCTTCGGTGGCAACTTGAGCAAATTCAGGGTCAACCAACAGGACTTTGGTTTCTGCATGTTCCAGCATGAAGGCAATAGTTTTTGCATCAAGGCGTGTATTTAGCGTATTCAATACTGCACCCGCCATCGGTACGGCAAAGTGTGCTTCAACCATAGCCGGAACGTTCGGTAATAACACAGACACGGTGTCGTTTTTGCCAATGCCTAATTGTTGCAACTGATGTGCAAATTGACGACAGCGGTTATACGTTTGGCGCCATGAAATATGACGATTGCCGTGGATAATGGCATCCTGATCAGGATAAATATAGGCTGCACGCTCTAAATAACGTAGAGGCGAAAGTGCCACAAAATTTGCCGGGGTCCGTGGCAATTCATCGTATGCGCTAACCATCGTGGTACTCCAAGTCCATGTATATTTGTTTTAAATCTGACTTAACAATAATTCAGTCCGTAGCTTCTCTGCATTTATGCTTTAGTCGAGTATTTACACTAAATTTTTAAGTGATTGAAATTGAATAAAATAAAAACAATAGTCTGACGAAAATGAACCCTGTGGTTCTCAAAATTGATTTTTTAGCATAAATAATTTAGTTGAAAAATATATAGGTGTTGTTGGTTTTTTATACTTATTTGGCAGATATTTCCGTGTGTGATCTTTTTTATTGGTTCGGTTTGAATGACGCTTAACGAATAATGTAGAGCGCCTTGAATAGTCTTTGTGGCTATATAGATGAATTATTTTCTCTTTAATTGATCGTGGCTTATTTGCTGTTTTATAACAATAAACTTAAATTTGAGAAGATACAGAACTTCGTATAATCTAAGTAAAAAATCAAGATGGCTTGTGCATTAACATTGCAAAAGCGGAAATCAAAAATAAAACAATACGGCTAAATACAATAAAAAGTATGGCGACAAGGATGAATATGACAATTCAACACGACATTGCATGGGAAAATTGGTCAGGTGTTCAGAAGTCGATCCCGAAGTCATTTATACAACCGCAAAATCTTGAGCAATTAATGGATGTGGTGCAATCCCATCCTAAGATTCGTATGGTTGGCGCAGGGCACTCATTTAGCCCTTTGGCAAAAACCACAGATACCTTAGTAAGTTTAGATCATCTCAAAGGCATTCTAGATATCGATGCTGAACGCTGCCAAAGTACCGTCCAAGCTGGCACACGATTATTTGATTTGGGTGAGAAGCTTGCGTCTTTTGATCAAGCACTGATTAATCAAGGAGATATTGATCGTCAAAGTTTGGCTGGGGCTATCGCAACAGGAACACATGGTACCGGACTCGAATTACCGTGTTTATCGGCGCTGGTTACGGGTTTCGAATTATTAACCGCGCAGGGCGAATTAATACAATGCAGTGCTGAACAGAACAGCGAAATTTTCCAAGCAGGGCGTGTTTCACTCGGGAGTTTAGGCGTGCTGACGCATGTACAGCTGCAAAATCGGCCGATGTATAAACTCAAAGAACAAACGCGATTATGTCCGCTGAAAGATGTCTTGCAGAATATGCAGCAATGGCAATATGAACATCGACATATTGAGTTCTGGGCATTTAGTCATGCCGATCAGGTTATTTTAAAAACCTTAGATGAGACGGAAGATAACCTTCAACCGCGGAAAGAACAGTGGTTAGATGACGACGTATTACTCAAATTTTGTGCAGAATTGACGCGAATTTTTCCACCACTGAATCCATGGTTACAAAAATTATTGGGTGTTTTTGTCAAACCTTCGATGAACGTAGACTGGTCAAGTCGAATTTTTCCTTCTGCACGAAATACCAAATTTAATGAGATGGAATACCAGATTCCGTTGCAACACGGGATGAATTGTTTAGATGAAATTTTGCATACCCTTCGACGTCATAAGGTGCCGATGTTTTTTCCGCTAGAGTATCGGCTTGTACAAGGCGATGATATTTGGCTCAGTCCGTTTTATCAGCAAGATTCGGCCTCAATTTCGGTGCATCAGTTCTATAAGCAAGATTATCACGCCATCTTTAAGCTCGTGGAGCCGATATTTTTTAAATATGGCGGGCGTCCGCATTGGGGGAAATTGCATAGTCTAAATGCACGGCAGCTTCAAAATGTGTACCCCAAGTGGCAGGATTTTTTTAATATTCGACAAGAATTAGATCCGAAGCAAAAGTGGCTCAGTCCAGAGCTACAGCAATTACTGATTGAATAAGCATCGTGGAAAGTTAAACGTTGAAGACCAATTGAACGATATGAAAAAGGGGATGGCATGGATGTATATTTTCAACAGTTGAATACGCTGTTAAAACAAAATGGTACGGGGATGCCCCAGTTAATCGTGGATGTTGATGCATTAAATCACAACTTGGTGGTCACTCAGCAGCAAATACCACAAAATCTACATACGCGTTTGGTGGTGAAATCCTTGGCGTGTATGGCAGTGCTTCAACACTGTGCTACACAGCTCAAGACACAGCGTTTCATGCTATTTCATTTTGCACATCTAAAAACACTTTTTGAATCGATTCCGCAAGCCGATGTGTTGTTTGGAAAACCGATGCCGATTCAGGCCTTAAACCATGCAGACAAGGCATTTTTGCAGGCAACGCAATCGCAAGTGCAATGGCTGATTGATAGTGAACAGCGTTTAGCCCAATACCTCAAATTTGCTGAGCAGCATCAACTGTGTCTACGCATCAATATTGAAATCGATGTGGGGCTACACCGTGGAGGCCTGAAAACGATCAATGAGCTAAAGGCTGTTTTGGATGTAATCGTTCAACATCCCCAACATTTAAAATTTTCAGGATTGATGGGCTATGACGCACATGTGGCGAAGATTCCACGGCTGATCCAATCTGCTGAACAGACTTATCAACAGTCCCAGCAAAGTTATCAACAATTCAAAGCTTATGTACAACAGCGCTACCCAACCTTATGTGATGAATACACCTGTTGGAATGGTGGTGGTAGTCCTAGTTTTAGTTTTCATTGTCAGCAGAGTGTCTGTAACGAAGTCTCGTTTGGCTCGATGTTATTAAAACCTGCAGATTTTGAACTGAAAAATTTACACGCTTTCCAAAGTGCCTTGTGGATCGCCACACCCGTGTTAAAAGTGTTGCCAAGGACAGAATTACCACAGTTAGAATGGCTCAGTCGTTGGGCAAAATCTCAGGCTGTGTTTATTTATGGAGGCTATTGGCGAGGGGACTATGTTTATCCTCAAGGCAGTCAGCCCCATGCATTATATGGTCGAAGTAGTAATCAGGAACTTGTGCAAATTCCGCAGACAAGCAGCATAGATGTAGATGATTATATTTTTTTACGCCCTACCCAGAGTGAAATGATCATCCCTCAATTTGCACAGCTTTGGTTGTATCAATCAGATCAATTGATCGCCTTAGAGACATTCAGAGAATAAAAAAGCGTCCTTACGTTCTTTGGTTCAATTGTTTCGCAATTTTTTTTTACGTGCGTAACATCAGTTATGAATGAGAACGTGATTATTATGTTGACAGCATAAAGCGCATTTCAGTTGAAATCTGCTTGAATTATCAGGAGTCTTGTAAAAGGAGGCAGAAAAATCAACTTCCATGGGATTAGAGGTTTATTAAAGTTGGCAGGGCGTGTAAAATTTAGGTCGAATTTTATTTATCCACCGTTTTTATCTTTTGGGGGGTCTCCCTCGATCATAATCTCGCGGTGACATGCTCCATTGTACGGGGCATCACTCCTTAAGGATTTTTATATGCCAATTATCACTTTGCCAAATGGCGATCAAAAAGAATTTGATCATGCCGTGTCTGTGATGGAAGTTGCTCAAAGCATCGGTCCTGGTCTAGCAAAAAATACAGTTGCGGGTCGTGTAAACGATCGTTTAGTTGATGCGTCTGATTTAATTACAGAAGATGCTAGCCTACAAATTATCACGCCTAAAGATGAAGATGGTATTCACATCATTCGTCACTCTTGTGCGCACTTGGTGGGTCATGCAGTTAAGCAATTGTTCCCAGAAGCAAAGATGGTCATTGGTCCTGTCATTGAAGAAGGTTTCTACTATGACATCTGGATGCCACGTCCCTTTACTTTAGACGACATGGCAGCAATCGAAGAGCGCATGAAAAAGCTCATCGACCAAGACTACGATGTCATCAAAAAAATGACTCCACGTGATGAAGTGATTAAAGAGTTCACTGCACGTGGCGAAGAATACAAACTGCGTCTGATCGAAGACATGCCTGAAGAAACTGAAATGGGCTTGTACTATCATCAAGACTACTTGGACATGTGCCGTGGTCCGCACGTTCCAAATACTAAATTCTTAAAATCGTTCAAGTTGACTAAAATCTCTGGTGCTTACTGGCGCGGTGATGCGAAAAACGAACAACTGCAACGTATTTACGGTACAGCTTGGGCTGACAAAAAACAGTTAGCTGCGTATATCAAACGTATTGAAGAAGCTGAAAAACGCGATCACCGTAAAATTGGTAAAGCGTTAGACTTGTTCCATATGCAAGAAGAAGCGCCGGGTATGGTGTTCTGGCATCCAAACGGCTGGACGATTTACCAAGTGCTTGAACAATACATGCGTAAAGTTCAACAAGCCAACGGTTACCAAGAAATCCGTACACCGCAAGTGGTTGATTTCACGCTTTGGGAAAAATCAGGTCACGCAGCAAACTATGCTGAAAACATGTTTACGACTCACTCAGAGAACCGTAATTATGCAGTAAAACCAATGAACTGCCCATGTCACGTGCAAGTGTTCAACCAAGGTTTAAAATCTTACCGTGACCTTCCAATTCGTTTGGCTGAGTTTGGTTCATGTCACCGTAACGAACCATCAGGTTCATTACACGGCATTATGCGTGTACGTGGCTTTACGCAAGATGATGCGCATATCTTCTGTACCAAAGAACAAATCGGTACTGAAGTTGCAGACTTTATTAAACTGACATTAGATGTATATAAAGACTTCGGCTTTGAAGAAGTACAAATGAAGTTGTCTACACGTCCAGAAAAACGTGTGGGTGATGACAAACTTTGGGACATGGCGGAAAAATCTTTAGCAGATGCTTTAGATGCTGCAGGCCTAGAGTGGGAACTTCAACCGGGTGAAGGCGCATTCTACGGTCCGAAAATTGAATTCTCACTCAAAGACTGCTTAGGTCGTGTATGGCAGTGCGGTACAATTCAATGTGACTTTAACTTACCAGAACGTCTTGACGCATCTTATGTGACTGAAGATAACGACCGTGATCAGCCTGTAATGTTGCACCGTGCAATTCTTGGCAGTTTCGAGCGTTTTATTGGTATACTTATTGAACACTATGCTGGTTTCATGCCACCTTGGTTGTCTCCAATTCAAGCATGTGTGATGAACATTACCGATTCACAAGCTGAAGCATGTGAGTCAGTCGTCGCTAAACTTAAAGAAAGCGGTATCCGCGCGATTTCAGACTTGAGAAATGAGAAAATCGGCTTTAAGATTCGTGAACGTACTTTAGAGCGTATTCCTTACTTATTGGTTCTTGGAGACCGTGAAGTTGAGGAAGGTACTGTAAACGTCCGTACTCGCTCTGGAAAAAATTTGGGTACTATGTCAATTGATGCATTCGTTGACCTAGTAAAAGCAGCCGTAGCCGAACGCGGCCGGTACATTGTGGAGTAAAAGCGATTAAACAGCCTGACCGTAATCAACAGGGCGGAAAATCAAACCGTCCTGCCTTGAATGATGAAATTCGTGCAAAAGAAGTCCGTCTAGTAGACGAAAATGGCGAGCAAAAAGGGATTGTATCTCTTGCTGACGCTTTGCGTGCTGCAGAAGCAGTAGATCTTGACCTTGTTGAGATTGTTGCTAATGCTGAGCCACCAGTCTGCAAAATCATGGATTTTAACAAGCATTTGTTTGATCTAAAACAAAAGCAAAAAGAAGCGAAGAAAAAACAACATCAAGTACAGGTGAAAGAAATCAAGCTACGCCCTGGTACTGATGTTGGTGACTACAACGTTAAACTACGTGCCATTATCAAGTTCCTTGAAGAAGGCAATAAGGTAAAAATCACGCTTCGTTTCCGTGGTCGTGAAATGGCACACCAACAGTTAGGTTTGGCTCAATTGCAAAAAATTGAAGCTGACGTGGTTGACTATGGTGTTGTTGAACAAACCCCGAAAATGGAAGGCCGTCAAATGGGTATGCTGCTTGGTCCTAAAAAGAAAAAGTAAGTATCCATTAAAAAAGCACTGCATTTGCAGTGCTTTTTTTTGCCTATATTTTGGTTTTTTAATCTCAATGATGTTCAAGGGCACCAATAATTTTTGCTGCGTATTGATTGGAAAATAGAGCAAAATTCATGAATGCGAACTTATGTCTGATGGTATTAAGTAAGTTTCTTTAAGAAAGACAAATTTGATTATATTTTAATTGATATTCAATCGTTGTTTCGATTCAGACGTTTTGAAATGCTTTAATTTAGTTTTAATGTAGGTATAAAGTGAGCAAAGCTTTTTATTGAGCTAACTATGTGAGATCTATTTACATAACACCGGCCGTGAGATGGGGATTTTCAGTACCCTCTAATAGATCTTTATCTTGGTTATATTAGGTCGTATATTCCATGTCATAAAAGCAATCAGAACAAAGTACATTTCATATAAATAGATAGTAATACAGAGTAGGATTATTTTTTGCAAGATACGCCAAAATTTAAAAAGAGTAGATGAACAGCTTGTAAGCCAGACCCACCAAGGATTCATTAAAAACACCTATGGGTAAGATTAAGTTGAGAATAGATAAAAAACGAAACATATAAATTGGAATCGAGACACTATATTCTTGAGATGGCATGATTTTTTATTCTTGTTTGTCATGTTTTGAATCTAACTAATTTTCTTAATATAAAAAAGACCCCGAAGGGTCTTTTTTTTATGAGGGTTTACTCAGCGATATTTTCTTGGACAGGACTTTCTATCAATGCCTTTTTGCCAATTGGAATTTGGCGTGGTAGTTTTTCTTCAGGAATAATACGCTGTAAGTCCACTGTCAATAAACCATTTTCATATAGGGCTTGTTGCACTTCTATATGTTCATCTAAGCGTAAAGACAGTTTAAATGTACGACGAGCAATGCCTTTATGCAGGAATTCCACAGTTGTATCTTGCGCTTCAGTTGGTTTACCTGAAATGCTTAGCACTTGATTTTCTAAGTTTAGCGAAAGTTCATCTTCTGTAAAACCTGCGGTTGCCACCACAATGCGATAGCTATTTTCAGCCGTTTTTTCAATATTGTATGGCGGGTAATTTGGTGTGTCGCTTTGCATGGCATAATCAAATAAATCGTTGAAACGATCAAAACCAATGCTACGACGGAAAAGTGGGTTAAGATTTAAACTACTCATAATTAGAACTCTCTTTAATAAGCAAAGTTGTAACAATAAGAAATGTTCAGTGATGCTTGGCATCCACTGTTCACTAACAAGATCGTTTGATCCTTGTACATGTATCAATATCGGTCTGTGCTGATTTTTTTCAAGGGATTTTTATAAAAAAATTATATTTTTTGAATTTTGTACCTTAAGTGATTTTAAAAGCAAAGTGATAATTCACATTTTAACGTTACTTTGCAGAAAAACTGACAAGCTTTCACTGGATTAAACATGTTATACATAAAGCAAAATGAGATTGCCTTACTGAAAATTAAAAAGGAATATAGATGATTGATCTCTACTATTGGGGTACACCCAATGGACATAAAATTACCATCGCTTTAGAAGAAATGGGTTTGGAATACCAAATTTTTCCGATTAATATCTTGGAAAATGATCAATTTCAGCCAGACTTTTTGAGAATTTCTCCGAACAATAAAATCCCTGCAATCGTGGATCAGAATGGCCCACGAGGAGAGTCGATTTCAGTTTTTGAGTCTGGTGCGATTCTGCAATATCTTGGACGTAAAACAGGTTTGTTTTATCCAGAAGATGAGTTTGAGCGCGTTGAAGTTGAACAATGGTTGATGTGGCAAATGGGTGGTTTTGGGCCCATGTTAGGACAAAATCATCATTTTAGTCGTTTTGCACCTGAACGTATTCCGTATGCAGCTGAACGTTATGTAAATGAATCTAAACGCTTATATAAAGTTTTGAACCATCAGTTGATTGGTCAAAAATTTGTGGCTGGAGAGTATTCGATTGCAGATATGGCTATTCTGCCTTGGGCGCTGCGTCACGAATGGCAGCAAATTCAGTTGGAAGATTATCCATACGTGAAAGACTATATTGATCGACTGACGGCCCGTCCAGCGGTACAAAAAGCCTTAGCAATACACGTTTAAAAAAAAGAGCAGGGAAACATGCTCTTTTTTTTATGAAATGAATAGAAGCTTTTTCCACCAAGGTCTTTGGTTTTCTTTCAGGGTCTTGAGTGAGAAGGGCTGTAAGGCAACAAAGGGGGAGGCTACACCATTTTCGATATAAGGTTTGAACTTGGCACGTAAAAGTGACTGCTCAACCCGCTTATCAATGTGTGTAAGTCCAGAGCTTTTGATTAATTCAGCTTTTTGAACTTCGCCGGTGGCTAAAACATACAATTTAAAACTAAGGTCACGATTTTGATTGCCCAGATCGTCATTGTTGAAGTTAAAGATAGGTCGCTTTTGCCAAATCATTTGATCTTGTGTAATCACGTGTTGTTTGGCAACTTCAGAAGGACTTTGTGCATATAAAGCGGTCAAAATTTGTAATAACACAATAAAACTTAAGCAAAGAGTTTTTTTCATAAAGTGAGTTAAAATTATTCAATATTTGCGTGGCAGATTAGAAGTCTCATGTATAAAAGTAAAGTGCGGAAAGACTCACCTTAAGATTTTAGATAGGACTGAAGAAAATTCTAACGCTGTGTTAGAATGCGGCGCTGCCGAAAAGAACGCGTTGTTGACGGCTTAGTTGGACGATTTTGCGATGAAAGACTTTTTCTTAAATTTTACCCGTATTGTTGAAAATAACCCAAGAATCTATTGGAGTATTATTTTTGGTATTGCAGGCTGCTTAGTGCTATTTGTCGCTGAAATTGTGCATGTTCAAAATATTCTTGCAGATTTACATACCAAAGATCAAAACTTGATGCGAGCTGCGATTGAACCGATTTCTTCACAATATAAATGGTCGAGAATCGTTGTAATTGTTGCAGCAGTGCTTTGGTCAAATTTTGAATATTTGAAGTCGAAGAAAAAATTAGGTCTCTAAGCATTCGTTTCGATGTGGTCGTTTTTAGTTTTATTCTTCGCGGCATTTGGGGCTGCGACCTTACTTCCTTTACAGTCCGAAGCCGTATTGCTCGGCTTGTTGAGCTATGGTCAACATAATCCATGGCTGCTGATTATGGTGGCCAGTATTGGTAATATTCTCGGTTCTTGTGTGAATTGGTGGCTCGGTTTAAAAGTAGAACATTATAAAAATAAAACATGGTTTCCCGTGTCAGAGTCGAAAATGCAGCAGGCACAGGGTATTTATCACAAATATGGCTATTGGTCTTTGCTACTGAGTTGGCTGCCGATTATTGGAGACCCAATTACTTTAATCGCGGGTTTAATGAAAGAAGACTTCTGGCGCTTTGTGTTCATGGTTACCGTGGCGAAAACAGGACGTTATCTCTGTATTTATCTTATATTTTTAGGTTTTTTCTGAGATAAAAAAACAGGGCATTGAAAGATTCAATCCCTGCTTGAAATGTTGCATCTATTATTTATTTACAGCCGTTCACTTTAAACTGAATTTCATCTTTAAAGTTCGACTTTTTGTAGACCCATAGGGTGCTCGCAGTACGTTTAACCGAGATTTGACTATTTCTCAATGCTTCAACGACTTTCTGATCGAGTGCATAAATGCCAGAGCCTTGCTTGATCTTGACCCTTTTCACTTGTCCGTGTTTATCCACTTTAAAGTTAAATTTGACTTTACGATCATGCTGTTTCAACTCATGACTAGTGAGATCTAATTTTGGTTGAGATACATATTGGAATGGCGTTTTCTTATCTGCACTTTGTGCATTCCAAACTTTTGAATCAAAGTTGAAATCACATTCAGGCGTATTGCCTTTAACTCTCAAATTAAACGCTTGATAGCCAATAATGGCTTTGGCTTCACCATTTTCTAAATGTGGTTTGACTTTAGCTTTTTTGACAGCAGAAATTAAGATTCGGTCGAGTTGATCGACACCTGTACTTTCTTCAACACTTGCATCGGTAATTGTACCTTTTGCATTCGCTGTGACACGAATAATGGCTGCGCGATCACGTTGCTTGAGGTCTTCATTGGCATATACTGGTTTTGGAAAAACCGACCAATTTAAACGCGTGGTTAAATGCGCAGGAGCAACTTCAATATTCTGTGCCGGAAGTTGGTGGGTTTTGGTAGAAGCACTAAACGCTGTAGAAAATGGAGCGCAGGCCAAAAGGGTTAAGCACAGATATTGTTTCATAAGTCTATTCTAAGATCACAAAGTGAGTGATGAATGCGTCGATATTGCTGCGCAGTATTTCCTGTATTGGAAATACTGGCAAGGTTTAAATGGAAAATATGCCATTATTTTTTTGACTGATGGGTAATGTCGATCCCAAACAAATCACGTGTTTTTGCCCAACTGATCGCAACTACAGCCATGGTCATACAGCCACCACATAGGAAGATTGGTCTTTGCCGATGAGCTGGATGCTCATGATTCGCGATCCCATGAGGTTTATAGCAGGCATAGTAAATGAAAAAAATGGCGACTTTTATTCATGGTCACTCTAGCAAATGCAGGTAGATATATTTTTATCAAGCTACATTTTATAGGCTAATTTTAATGATTTAATTATTTTCACAATCACTGCTATCGAGACGAATTTGATCTGTAGCTGTCATTTTAAAAAATGGAAACCATGATTTTTTAGATTGAACTGCTGTATGGGAAATGATTTGTTTGATTTGTTCATCGATATATTGATTACCAGAACTTTCTATCAGTGTAATGTCTGGAGTGGTTACTGTATTTTTTTTCATTGTGAATGTTATGGAGATAGACGGACTAGTTTTAGTGAACAGACTTCGATCTAAATAGATAGATTGCAAAGTTCGTTGATATTTAAATGCGGTTTTTGCGCCTTTGTCTTGAGCTTCATAAACATTTGAATGAAGTTCTATTTTGCATTGAGGTGAAATACGACTTGGGGAATCAGTATTTTCTTCAATAGTTTCTAGTTTAATAGGTAGGTCAGCAACAAATGAAGTGGCTTGACCATGCTCTATATAAGGCTTAAATCTTGTATATCTTAAGGATACGCTGATTTTTCGATCCAAAGAATCTAAGCCTGTACTTTTGAGAGTTTCGACTTGAGTCACTTTACCAGTCTCATTTACATATAAACGTACAAGAAATTCACGTGACTTACCTTTTAGATCATTTGCATTAAAGTCAATTCTTGGTGTTCTAAGCCAACTAACATCACTAGATTTTAATTTAACTTCTTTGGGCATGGTGTTTAGGTTAGTATCAGCATAGGAATAGCCACATAAAATACTGCTCAGTAAAATCAATGTTTTAATTTTCATAAAATAAATCTTAAATTATTAAAATAAAGGAGAAAAATAGAGTGTAAATCATCCATAAAAAAAGGGCAAAATGAATATTTGCCCTTAATATGATCGGTAAATTTATTTTTTTAAATTTTCATTACTTTGGGTGATATCTACTTTAAATAAATCATGTGTTTTTGCCCAGCTGATTGCAACAACAGCCATGGTCATACAACCACCAAAAAGTGTCGCCATGATCGTGCCCATGTATTTTGCTGCAAGTCCCGATTCAAAAGCTCCAAGTTCATTACTGCTAGAAACAAACATGCCATTCACCGCAGCAACACGACCCCGCATATTTTCAGGTGGATAAAGTTGCAAAATGGTCTGACGAACCACCACAGACACGCTGTCACATGCCCCGGTCATTGCTAGTGCAAAGAGTGATAACCAAAGATTGCTTGAAAATGCGAATAAAATGGTAAATACACCAAAACCCGCTACAGCCAATAACATATTACGCCATGCATGATGAGTTGGAGGGAATTTGGTCAATGCAATCATAGTGATCAGGGCGCCAATAGACGGTGCTGCCCGTAAGTAGCCTAAACCTTCAGGCCCCACTTTTAAAATATCTTCGGCAAAAATCGGTAAGAGGGCAATCACGCCACCAAAAAGCACAGAAACTAAATCGAGTGAAATCGCCCAAAGGACAATTTTGGTTTTCCAGATAAATCGAAAACCTTCACTTAAACTGTCTTTTAAATTGTCAGATTCAATTTTAGGGAAACTGCGTTTACTGAGCAGATTAATGAGGACGAAGCAGACCGTTAGTAGTGCTGCAACACTGAGCAAACTGGTTTCACGGCCTAAAAATGCCAACATAAAACCGCCAAGCATTGGCCCAATAATCACCCCACTTTGCCAACCAATCGTTGTCCATGTTGCACCATTGGCATAGAGCTCCCGCGGGATTAAAAAAGGTTTAAGCGACGTTGCCGAGGGATTATAGAAACCACGGATCGTTCCAAGCCCAAAAATGACCGCATAAATACCCCAAGACAGTTGGGTGACATCAATTTGGCCGAGACCGTATTGGTGAAATAACCCCCAAAGAATCAGTGGCATCGGTACAGAAAAAAACAGACAAATTTTCATAATGGTCTGTTTATTGAAACGATCTGCAAAGTATCCTCCCCACAAAGAGAGAGCAATAAAAGGAATTGCTTCGGCTAAACCAATTAAGCCCAGTGTTAGCGGGTCTTTAGTGATTTGATACAGTGAGTAAGCAACAATAATTTCTTGAATCAAAATGGCTAAGGTCAGACAAAATTGATTAAGCGTAACAATCGAGAAATCCCGATAACGTAGGGCTGCAAAAGCATCCTGTGCAGGTTTCATAATGGACATTAATAGTTGGCGTGCCGACATTATATAAGCCTTATTGGGCATCGCTTATAAAATCATCGGAAAATCTATATCAGAAAATTAATTAAGTTCGATATTCGGTAGAAAGATTCGCTTTTGTTTTGAGCAGAGATGCTTTAGAATACTCGCTCCCTTACCTGCAGGGCGTCTTTGCAATGGTGCAGACGTGCCGAACAGGTGTTCAAAAGAGGTTCTTATGCCTAAGATGAAAACTCGCCGTGGTGCAGCTAAACGCTTCAAGCCAACTGCAAACGGTTTTAAACGTCACCAAGCGTTCAAACGACACATTTTGACCAAAAAATCTGCTAAGCGTATCCGTCAATTACGCGGCTGTGTAATGGTTCACGTAAGTGACGTTGCTTCAGTTCGCCGTATGTGCCCATACATCTAAGGA
This sequence comes from Acinetobacter sp. YH12027, assembly GCF_013420085.1. Classification (NCBI taxonomy): domain Bacteria; kingdom Pseudomonadati; phylum Pseudomonadota; class Gammaproteobacteria; order Moraxellales; family Moraxellaceae; genus Acinetobacter; species Acinetobacter sp. YH12027. The sequence goes on along the minus strand of NZ_VOYW01000011.1, from coordinate 31,613 downwards.
GATTATAAATGGCTCGTGTTAAACGTGGTGTACAGGCTCATCGCCGTCATAAAAAAATTCTTGCTCGTGCTAAAGGTTACTACGGCGCTCGTTCACGCGTATATCGCGTAGCGTTCCAAGCAGTAATCAAAGCAGGTCAATATGCTTACCGTGACCGTCGTCAAAAGAAACGTCAATTCCGTGCTCTATGGATTGCGCGTATCAATGCTGGTGCTCGTCAAAATGGTTTGTCGTACAGCCGTATGATCGCTGGCTTGAAAAAAGCTCAAGTGATTATCGACCGTCGCGTACTTGCTGACATCGCTATGCATGACGCAGTTGCGTTTGCTGCTTTAGCTTCTAAAGCTAAAGATGCATTAGCTGCATAAGTCTTTATGACTTAAAAAAAGACCGCTTTTAGCGGTCTTTTTTTATGGACGAAGTTGATTAGACATCTTATTTTTTCGACCATATGGCTAAAAACACAATGATGCCAATTGTGATTGCGGCAAATTTTATAAACTCAAATTGTTTAAAAAGTAAATAAAAGCCATAAAGTAAAGCGAATAGCATGGCAAAAATTAAAACTAAAGAAAAAAATACAACCCATGGTTTTTCAGGCTCTTTATCTGTTGAAGTGTTGGTGGCGGAAAGAGCTTGATCAGATGTTGACTTGAAATAATTAACTTTGGGGTATTTTTTCTGTAGTTTTTTGAGTAAAGCTTTCTCTTCATCATTGACTAAACTTTCGCGGTTGAAATGATTGGCTGTATAGCACGTGACATCTACAAGGTGTTCTGACAGTTTGTACTCATAATCTAATAGTTGTGCATATTCTTCGGTTGTAAATAAATGGATCGGTGAGCTTTCGTTTTTTACATGTTTTAAATTTTGGATAGCAGCTTCGATTGAATTGAGCATTTCAAGCAGACTTAATCCAACTTGAGGTGAAGCTTGATGATTCTCCAAAAGAAGAGGGAGTGAATCATCCTGAAGGTCATAATAATACAAATTATGGATTAGTTTAAATTGAGGCTGAATGTGGGTAGAAAACGGATGTTCAAATAAATCCAGTTGAATGCTATTTACTAAACTGCTCCAACTCGATTTTTTATCAAAGCAAAAGCATTCGTTCCGCTGTTGTTGATTGAGCTCAATCAATGTAAACAGCCCGAATGCGTCATGAAATTGTGTGGAACTTGCACCCCAAAACTCCCGAGGATCACCAATAGGGCTGATATCTAAAATTTTCGTTTCAGATTGGATTTGAACCAGTGCAAAGGCTTGATTTAAATTGTTGTGGAAAACAGCAAGAGGGTAGTTGGTTTTTACAAAGTCAAAATGAGGATGTTGATTAAGTTTTGCATGCTCAAAAAGAAGATCAAATGGATAAAGTGAGCATGTTCTAATCCGCTTTTCAGCCATATACATGATCAAATGATCCACTGAGTCATGTAGTAATGCGTTGGTTTTAAAATCGCGAATCAAGAAAATGTTGCAAGCTTGGCCGCACCATGGGTGCAAAATCTCGTCATAGTAAATCTTCTGGTCAAAAAAGCGTTGAGCGTTATATTGCAAACCCAGAATAAATTGCTCGTAATGATCTAGCATAATGAATCATTTTTTTATTTTTCAATTGTAAGTTATCTTAGCTTGAATTTGATTCAAAAGGTAACGGCCTGGTGCGCAAACAGTATCACTTCCGCCAAGTAGGTGATGATACGTATATTTGGGATGTACATCGTTTAGTAAAACTCAGTCAAAATTTTAAGATTCAGCAAATCCCTGTAAATGACATTCAAGAGTTAAATGAAGCATATTGGTTTCCAAAATCTGTACCGACCACACAGCAAATTATTGAACATCTGCAATTGGTAAATGATGCAGACTTAAGTTATCCCATTATTTTATGTGCCAGTGGTCGAGTGATGGATGGGATGCATCGAGTCGCGAAAGCCTGCATTTCTAATCAGTCACATATATTAGCCGTTCAATTTGAACAAACCCCAAAGCCTGATTTTATCAATATCGATGCAGATCTTTTGGATTATCGTAAAGAATAAAAGTTAACCTACAGATCCAATGCTGTTATCTTGGAGTAGATTCACCAGACTCAAGTAGATCATCATGGCAATGAAAAGAATAAATGTAGTCGGTACATCGGCCACTGGAAAATCAACCTTTTCCAGAGCTTTGGCGGAAAAATTAAGGTTACATTATATTGAACTGGATAACCTATTTTGGCTGGATGATTGGCAGGAGTGTCCTGACGAAATCTTTTTTGCACGTATCGAAGCTGAAATTGCCAAAGCGAAAAATGGTTATGTTATTGATGGCAACTATACTCGGGCGATTCCGGTGAAATGGTCTGAAATAGATACAGTGATATGGCTCGATCTACCATTTCCAGTCAATTTATACCGCTCTGTAAAGCGCGCGATTTCTCGGGCTAAGTCCAAACAAGATCTTTGGCCGGATTCAAATAATCAGGAAAGTTTGTGGCGAATGTTTGGTCGAGATTCAATCGTTTGGTGGATGATTAAAACCCATAAAAAAAATCGTGAAAAATATCTACAGATGATGACTGCACCTGAATATCAACATATTCAATGGATTCGATTAGAGACACCAACTGCAGTTGATGCGTTTTTAGAACAATTGGGCTCTTATGTTTTTGATGTTTAAGTTTTATATTGCAAAAATAAAAAGTGCAGCCAAGTTACAGAAATAATCTTTATACCAAGCTTTGCGCCATGCCTAATGTATGGATAGAAAAAAACAAAAGGAAAATAAAATGTTGGCTGAAATTGTTGGAATGGGTCAAGGCAACATCACAGTAGAACTCGAAATGATTCCCCGCAAAGGTGAGGCGGTCAAAATCATGTATGGTGCAGATGCCGAGCTTGAGGGGGAAGTAGTCTCTATCAGTCATTATATTAATCAACATGCCGATCAACATCGCGTTCGATTAGAAATTCGTCCGTTTAATTATTTAACTACCTCATAATTTTGAGGTCTTTCATATATAAGCATGTTCATAAAAAAGCCCTTCCATGAGAAGGGCTTTTTAGTATTGATCACATTTATACAGTTAAAGTCCGAAGTAATAAGCCAATAAGCAAATCACTACCGTAATAATAATTAAAGTAATCACTCCACCTGCACCGGGTTTATGGGTTGGATTTGGCGTGTGTGCATGTTGAGGATTTGATTTTCTTTGTTCAGTTTTAAAACCATCCAGAGGAGAGCTTTCAACCACAGGAGTTAAGCGTGCAGTTTTATAGTGATTGGCGACTTTCACAATAAATTTTGCCGTTAAATCTTCAGTTTTTTGAGCAAAATGTCGCAAATTTAACTGTTCTTCAGGTGTATAGATGCTGCCATCTGCGTGATAGGGATGCTGAATTTTAGACTGAATATGGCGGTTTAATGCTTCTAGGCGATGTAAGCTGTCATGTGCGAAATCCGCTTGTGCATCCGTTGGCAAGAGTGCAAGTTTTGCGGATTCATTCGATTCGCTGCTTAGATCAGGCTGCGTACCATAATAAGGTGTGCCTAACACCTCCGGCTCAATAAAACCTTCCGCCGGTTTTTGCAAAAATAATTCTGCTTCAGTGAAGTTATGAATATCATCCCATTTTGGTAACTGCATATCCGCTTCGATGCGTTTAATGAGTTTATGGTTCAGCTCATAGCGCCAAAAAGTTTCGCGACGTATTTGTAGTTGTTGGGATACAGGTGCTTCATAGTCATTTTCTGCGTTATACCACTCGGCAAGTTCTTTACCAAAAATCCATGCCTGCTTTTTATTTTTTTCGTGGCTTACAATAAAATGGGCAAAGGGAAGAAGTTCAACGTTAGCATTCGGATTTTGTTCATCATTCAGCAAGCTGGAGCTATGTAAACTTAAGCGTTGTACCCCTTGTTTTTTTAAGCCTTCTAGCCAAATTTGGAAATGTTGAGCCAATAAATGCTGTGATAGCAAATCACGAAAATGGAAACTGTGCTGATCAAAAATGTGGTGATTCAACCAACGTTGAAAACTCAAACCTTGGTTGAGAAATTCATTGCCATAAGTGACGAGTGTGAGCTGTTGTTTCCAGATTGGATCGAGTGCCATAAAGATTGGATCCCATTGATATTGTGTTTATCTTATACTTTTTTTAAAACTTGATGCTAATGCAATTTTAACTTGTGAATGCGCTTCATCATAACGGCTAAAAACTGTTAGAATAAGGGGTTTATATTATTTTTTTAAATTGTTGCTTTGAGAGTTACTATGTCACTGGAAGCCCTGACCACTGAAGCGCTCGCTGCGATTGCAGCAGCAGAGGACCTTGCTACACTCGACCAAGTGCGAGTGCAATTTACAGGGAAGAAAAGCCAGCTCGCGGAACAATCGAAGTCGCTCGGTAAAATGGGCCCAGAAGAACGGAAAGTTTTTGGTGCTCAAATTCATGCCGTTCGTGAATCGATTACTGGCGCACTGACTGCTCGTCAAGCTGAATTACAAAAAGCTGCATTAGAACAAAAGCTTGCTAGCGAAACGATTGATATTACTTTACCCGGCCGTGGTCAAACGGTGGGTAGCATTCACCCTGTGACTCAAGTTCAAGAACGTATTTGCCAATTCTTTACCAAAGCTGGCTTTACTGTTGCGACTGGTCCAGAAGTTGAAGATGATTATCACAACTTTGAAGCATTGAACATTCCGGGTCATCACCCTGCACGTGCGATGCACGACACTTTCTATTTTGATGCGAATCATTTACTTCGTACGCATACCTCAGGCGTGCAAATTCGTACGATGGAAAATCAGCAGCCTCCAATCCGTATTGTGTGTCCTGGTCGTGTTTATCGCTGTGACTCGGACCAAACGCATTCTCCAATGTTCCATCAAATCGAAGGTCTGTATGTGGCTGAAAACACTAGCTTTGCAGAACTTAAAGGTTTGTTAGTGAACTTGCTAAATGAATTCTTTGAAAAAGATTTGAAAGTACGTTTCCGTCCATCTTATTTCCCATTTACAGAGCCAAGTGCGGAAGTGGATATCATGGATGAACGTGGTAAATGGTTGGAAGTTTTGGGCTGCGGTATGGTGCATCCAAACGTTTTACAAGCCGCTGGCATTGACCCAGAAAAATACAAAGGCTTTGCCTTTGGTTTAGGTGTAGAACGTTTTGCAATGTTGCGTTATGGCATTAATGACCTACGTATGTTCTACCAAAATGATGTGCGTTTCTTACGCCAATTTGCTTAAACAGTTTTATACCTCTCCCTAACCTCTCCTGAAAGGAGAGGGGTTGTCCATCATGACTTAGGGTTCGTCTTCTTTCTCTAAAGGGGCGCTAGAGGGGATTAGAAATTTAGATATATAGGTTTTTATAAATGAAAATTAGCGAAAATTGGTTGCGTACATGGGTTAACCCAGCCATTGATAGCGATACACTTTCTGACCAACTGACCATGTTAGGTTTAGAAGTTGATGATTTATCTCCTGCTGCAAAACCATTTACTGGTGTAGTAGTCGGTGAAGTTTTAACAGTAGTTCAACATCCCGATGCTGACCGTTTACGTGTCACTACTGTAAACATCGGTTCAGGCGAGCCGTTACAAATCGTTTGTGGAGCTCCAAACGTACGTGTAGGCATGAAAGCTCCTGTAGCAACCATTGGTGCAGTACTTCCGGGCGATTTCAAAATTAAAAAAGGCAAGCTTCGTGGTGTTGAATCACAAGGCATGCTGTGCGGTGCGTCTGAAATTGATCTTGAAGATAAAATCGACGGTCTATTAGAGCTTCCTGCCGATGCACCTGTTGGTGTAAATGTGCGTGAATATTTAGATCTTGATGACAATGTGATTGATATCAGCATCACGCCAAACCGTGGTGACTGCTTCAGTATTCGTGGTATTGCACGTGAAATTGGTGTGATTAATCAACTCCCTGTGACTGCCCCTGAAATTAAAGAAGTTGCTGCAACAATTACTGATGAGAAGAAAGTTGTTGTTGAAACTGATGGTTGCCCACGTTACTTAGGTCGAGTGATCAAAAACGTCAATACCAAAGCACCAACTCCTGAGTGGATGGAGCGTGCATTAGCTCGTGCAGGCATCCGTCAGCACAGTATTTTGGTCGATATTACCAACTACGTTTTAATGGAATTGGGTCAACCTTTACATGCATTCGATGGCGGTAAAGTTGAAGGGGCAGTTCGTGTACGCCAAGCAACAGCAGCAGAAAAGTTAACGTTGTTGAATGAACAAGAAGTTAAATTATCTGAAAACGTGATGGTGATTGCGGATGATCAAAAAGCCTTGGCGATTGCAGGGATCATGGGCGGTCTAAGTTCAGCCGTTTCTGACGATACCACTGAAATTTTCCTTGAGTCGGCGTTCTTTGATCAACTCTATATCGCAGGTCGTGCACGTAGTTTTGGTTTGCATACCGATGCATCTCAGCGTTATGAACGCGGTGTAGACTTTGAATTGCCGATGACTGCAATGCATCGTGCTTCTCAGCTTATTGCTGATTTAGCTGGTGGTGAGTTTGGTCCAATTACTGTTGCTGAAAAAGTAGAGTTATTACCAAAACGTGAAGCCATTGAACTGAACCAAGCGCAAGTTGATCAACTGCTCGGTTATAAAGTTGAATCTGCATTTATTACGGATGCTTTAACGCGTTTGGGTTGCAATGTCACTGTGAAAGCAGAAGGTGAGTGGACTGTTTTACCACCATCACATCGTTTTGACATGGCGATTTATCAAGACCTCATCGAAGAAGTAGCACGTATTCACGGTTACGACAATATTCAAATTAGCTTGCCGGTGATTGATGTCAAACTAGCGAAATACCAAGACCAATTTGAATTGGTTCAGTTACGTCAAACTGCAGTGGCTTTGGGTTATCAAGAAGCGATTAGCTTTAGCTTTGCTGATGCGAAACTTGAGAAACAATTGAATCCACAGGTTCAACCACTAGCGCTTGCAAACCCGATTTCTAGTGATCTTGCAGTGATGCGTTCAACCTTATTATCAAGTTTGATTCCATGTGTGCAATACAACGTGAACCGTCAGCAAAATCGTGTTCGTTTCTATGAGCTTGGTCTACGTTTTGATTATCAAGGTGCGAACAGCATTCATGATCTCAAACAGATACCAACCTTTGCACTAGTTGCAACAGGTTCGCGTACGACTGAATCTTGGCATGGTAAAGCACAGCCAATGGATTTCTTTGACTTTAAAGGCGATGTAGAAGAGATTTTAAATTCTGCACGTTTAAATGTTGAATATGTACGTTCAGAGCGTACGTGGTTGCATCCAGGTCAATCTGCTGAAATCTTAGTCAATGGTCAATCAATTGGTTACTTCGGTCGTTTACACCCATCTTTAGAAGATGAGTTGGATTTGGCAACAACTTGGGTAGCTGAGTTGGATCAATCGGCTGTTTTGCAAACTTATGTATCTAATTTTACAGAATTATCACGTTTTCCGTCGGTTCGACGTGATATTGCGCTTTTAATTAGTGATAAGATTAATGTTAGTGAAATTCAGCAACTTATCGAAAAAACCGGCGGTGAGCTTTTAGACGCAGTTTGGTTATTCGATGTGTACACTGGTCAAGGTGTCGAAGAAGGCAAGCGCTCATTGGCATTTGCAATTCAATGGCAACATCCAACACGTACATTAGAAGATGCTGAAATCAAAACCGGTATGGATAACATACTTCAGGTGTTGGAAAACACTTACCAGGCGACATTGAGGGCTTCATGACAGCATTAACAAAAGCAGAAATGGCTGATCATTTAAGTGAGCTCACGAGTTTAAACCGTCGTGAAGCAAAACAAATGGTCGAGTTATTCTTCGATGAGATTAGCCAAGCGCTAATCTCTGGGGAACAAGTTAAACTCTCTGGTTTCGGTAACTTCGAGTTGCGTGATAAACGTCAACGCCCAGGCCGTAACCCGAAAACGGGTGAAGAAATTCCGATTTCTGCCCGTCGTGTAGTGACCTTCCGTGCGGGACAAAAATTCCGTCAACGTGTTGGAAATGAGCAGATCGATTGATCTGCTTTTTTTTGCCTTTGATTTAGGAGGTGCAGTGTTCATCATCTATCGCACAAGTCATGTTGAAGAATATTCGTTTTAAAATGAGACGATATAGTTGAGTTGAGTTGAGTTGAGTTGAGTTGAGTTGAGTTGAGTTGAGTTGAGTTGAGTTGTCGTAGAGGTTGATTGTGGCTTTCCTTTAGCTAAATTGTCAGTTTTTATTTTTCAATAAGCATGGGCTTAGTATTTTGAATTTTAGCTCTTTTTATGAACTAGGGTTTAAAGTTTGAAGCAATAAAAAAGAGAGCCATAGGGCTCTCTTTTTGTGCTGAATAATCGGTTAGATTATTGAGCTTCAGAAGCAGCAGCAGTAGCTTCAGAAGCAGCAGCAGTAGCTTCAGAAGCAGCAGCAGTAGCTTCAGATGCAGCAGCAGAAGCTTCAACAGCAGCAGCGTCAGACGCAGCTTCAGCTTCAGAAGCAGCTTCTACAGCTTCAGATGCAGCTTGGTTAGCGTCAGCAGCAGCATCTTCAGTTTTTTTAGCACAACCAACGAAAGCTAAAGTAGTAGCAACTGCAGCAGCAATAGCGATTTTTTTGAATAACATGGCATCACTCTCTAAAATATGAGATTAAAAAATAACCTGCGTTAGTCTGTTGTGTGCTTTTATTATGCCTAATTTGAATAGGTATTAAAAATGCATAGAGCAGTCTAACTGGTCTGCGTGTATGCTATCACTGAGTATTTTGAAATGCTACTAGTGACTTTGAAAAAACCGTTAAAAATAGGTGAAAAACGGCCATTTTTTAACAGAAAATAACAATTAAGAGAAAGTTTTATATTGGCGAAATAGCAAATAAACTACTAAAAAGAATAGGGTTTTTTAAAATATATTTTTTATAATCAGAAGCTTGAAAATAAGTTTACATGGAAATCCATCAAATGTTTCTTTGTGTAACCAAAGTCAACCAAATAAAAAGGCCATCGTTATAGATGGCCTTTTCAGTCAAACATTCAACTTAGTTGGATGCTTTACGTTTCATTTGATCAAAGAAATCATCATTGGTTTTGGTTTCTTTCATACGATCAAGCAAGAATTCCATCGCTGCAAGTTCGTCTTGTGTATGAAGCAATTTACGTAAAATCCAAACTTTACGGAGGTTATCTTCAGACATTAGGCGCTCTTCACGACGTGTACCTGATTTTTTGATGTTCATCGCAGGGAACACACGTTTTTCAGCAATACGACGGTCTAGGGTAATTTCTTGGTTACCTGTACCTTTGAATTCTTCGTAGATCACTTCATCCATCTTACTGCCAGTTTCAATCAACGCAGTTGAGATAATTGTCAGTGAACCACCTTCTTCAATATTACGTGCTGCACCGAAGAAACGTTTTGGACGTTCTAAAGCATGGGCATCCACACCACCAGTAAGAACTTTACCAGATGAAGGGATTACAGTGTTGTAAGCACGTGCTAAACGAGTAATTGAGTCAAGCAAAATCACTACATCTTTTTTGTGTTCAACAAGACGTTTAGCTTTTTCAATCACCATCTCTGCAACTTGAACGTGACGAGCTGGTGATTCATCGAATGTTGAAGCAACCACTTCACCACGAACAGTACGTTCCATTTCTGTTACTTCTTCAGGACGTTCGTCAATCAGAAGGACAATCAAGAAACATTCAGGATTGTTACGAACAATCGACTGAGCGATGTTTTGTAACAACATGGTTTTACCCGCTTTTGGCGGTGCAACGATAATTGAACGTTGACCTTTACCAATCGGAGCAACCAAGTCGACCACACGCGCAGTTAAGTCTTCTGTTGTACCATTACCTAATTCCATTACCAATTGTTCGGTTGGAAATAAAGGTGTTAAGTTTTCGAAAAGAATCTTATTACGTGAGTTTTCGGGTGTGTCGTAGTTAATTTGATTAACTTTTAATAATGCAAAGTAACGTTCGCCTTCTTTAGGTGGACGAATCGTACCTGTAATAGTGTCACCAGTACGAAGGTTGAAGCGACGGATTTGTGATGGGCTCACATAGATATCGTCAGGGCCGGCTAGGTAAGAACCCGCTGCAGAGCGTAAGAAACCAAAGCCGTCCGACAGAATTTCTAGAACGCCATCACCAAAAATCTCTTCGCCGTTCATTGCGTGGCGCTTTAAGATGGCAAAAATAATATCTTGCTTACGGTTACGAGCCATTCCTTCGAGGCCCATAAACTCGGCAATCTTGATGAGTTCGCCAATCGGTTTTTTCTTGAGTTCGGTTAAGTTCATAGGTGGTCAGATAGAATCTAAAATTCTGAGGTACAGGTTGGAAAAGGGAGCAACAAATGTGCCGCGATCATGCAAGAAACGATAGCAATTGGTTTGCACAAAACAATTCAGAGATCTGATTCGTTATATGAAGAGAGATGTGAAAAACAATTCTGTTGCCGAGCGGCATTTTATGTGTTGTGTTGTAAGAAAATGACAGGATTTGAGATCCTTAATTTCTTGAGTAAACAATATAAGAGAGAACACAGCATTTGTCAATTTATCAACCAAAAAAATACGCTGTGTAAAACAGCGTATTTTCGAGTGTTATTATCGAAAAAATATTAGATGTTTTCTTCGATGAAAGCTGTCAATTTAGATTTTGGTGCGGCACCGACTTGGGTTGCTACAACTTCGCCGTTTTTAAACATTAATAATGCAGGAATGTTACGGATGTTGTAGTTTACAGCTGTTTGTTCGCAAGAAGTTACGTCTACTTTAACGATTTTAACTTTGCCTTCAAACTCAGTTGAAAGTACTTCAAGTACAGGTGCAATGGCTTTACAAGGAGCACACCAACCTGCCCAGAAATCTACAAGTACAGGAGTATCAGACTCTAGTACATCGGCTTGGAAGTTTTCATCAGTTGTATTTACGATATTGCCAGACATGGATTTTGCTCCGGAATTAATTTTTAAGTTGACTCTATGTTTATAAGTATTACATAGCCAACTATAACAATGTAGGGGGTTATGTAAATTTTCGACCTGAATGGTCAGTTTGTCTAATGGATGATCACGATGCCGATGATCGTGTATGACTATCATTGCTTCAGATAAAAAATCGATAAGTTCCGCCCGAACTACTCATAAATGGCTTTTAAATTGCATGTATGTGAATTAATCTAAGCACAATTCTGAACAGGTTTTTTTGAATAATGTCTGATTTTTTGATTGATGAAGAATTACTTGCTGCTATCGATATGGGATCGAACAGCTTCCACTTGGCTATCGCACGCGTAGACCATGGTGAAGTGAAAAAAGTTGCATCAATGTCAGAAAAAGTACAGCTTGCCGCAGGTCTAGACGAAAATAAAAATTTGACTGAAGCCGCACAGCAACGAGGATTAGCCTGCCTAGCACGTTTTGTGGGGCGTTTAAATCCTGTACAAGCTAACCGTTTACGTATTGTGGCGACTAATGCCTTGCGTCAAGCAAAAAATGGTCATGAATTTATCCAAAAAGCCGCTGAAATTTTACCAAAACCAATTGAAATCATTGCTGGTCGTGAAGAAGCCCGTCTAATTTATTTAGGGGTTTCACATACTATGGCAAATAGTGGTCGCCGCCTTGTGATTGATATCGGTGGGGGTTCAACAGAGTTGATTATTGGTGAAGAGTTTGAACCGATTCATACAGAATCTGTGCAAATGGGCTGTGTCGCTTTTACCAAAGCGTTTTTTGCTGATGGTGAAATTAACCTGAAAAGTTTTGATAAAGCGGTAAATGCTGCTCGCAAGGAAATCGCAGGCATTGCCAACACTTATAAAGCTGCGGGCTGGGATACTGTTGTCGGTTCAAGTGGCACGATCAAAGCATGTCGTCAGATTTGTGTCAATATGGGCTGGAGCAACGATCAGGAAGAACTGACACGTGACGGTTTATTTAAACTCAAAGATAAATTGCTTAAATATAAGCATGTCAATGAAATGGAATTTGATGGTCTAAAAGAAGACCGTCGAGCAGTTTTGCCAGCCGGCATTGCCATTTTGTATGCAGTCTTTGATGTGCTGAATATCGATAAATTGGTTTATTCTGATGGCGCGTTACGTGAAGGCGTGATGTACGACCTCTTGGGACGTTTCCAACATGAAGATGTTCGTGACCGTTCTGTACATGCGTTGATGGGGCGCTACAACGCAGATATGAAACAAGCTGAACGTGTGGTCAATACCGCTCAACAACTGTTTAATGGTGTGGCGACCGCACTGAATTTGACCAGTGATGACAGTGATTTACTGCGTCGTGCAGCGTATTTGCATGAAATTGGCTTAGCGATCAGTCATAGTGGATACCATCGTCATGGTGCTTATTTACTGCAACATTCGGATATTCCGGGTTTCTCACAAATTGATCAAAATCATTTGTCGCATTTAGTGGCGCATCATCGTCGTAAGTTACGCAGTGATGCACGTGTCGATGTGATGAAAGTCGGTGGTAACAAACTTGTTTACTTATGTCTATTGCTTCGTTTAGCAGTTTTATTAAATCATAGTCGCAGCGATGAGATGCTTCCTGCCATTGAATTAAGCGTGGACAATGCGCAACAATGGCAACTTAGTGTTTCTGGTGATGCCAAACAGTGGCCTTTGTTGGTTGCAGACTTGCATGATGAGCAGGTGCAATTTAAGCATTGGGATATTGAACTGAATATCCAGTCGGAACAATTTATCAATTAACAGACCAGTTAAGTTAGGGATAATGATCGACCTATGAAAAATAAAGCAGCTCAATCTAAAGCCTGGACTACGGTTCAGATCGCACGTCATCCTGAACGTCCGCAGTTTTTGGATTATGTTGGCGAAATTTTTACAGAGTTCGATGCTTTGCACGGTGACCGCCTATTTGGTGATGACGGCGCGATGATTGGTGGTTTGGCTCGTTTAGATGGTCAGCCTGTGATGATTGTAGGTCAGCACCGTGGTCGTAGTACACGTGAAAAATTACAACATAATTTTGGTATGAGTAACCCCGAAGGTTACCGTAAAGCACAGCGTTTATTGGATATGGCCGAGCGTTTTAATCTGCCAGTCTTTACCTTTATTGATACCATGGGTGCGTACCCAGGTGTGGGTGCAGAAGAGCGTGGTCAGGCCGAAGCGATTGCAACTAGCTTAGCTCAGCTTTCTTCACTCAAAGTGCCTGTAGTGGCAACGGTATTGGGTGAAGGTGGTTCGGGTGGTGCGCTCGGTATTGGCGTGGCTGACCGTGTGATTATGCTATCTCACAGTATTTATTCAGTGATTTCACCTGAAGGCTGTGCATCTATTTTGTGGAAAACTGCAGAGAAAGCAGAACAAGCAAGTGAAGCATTGGCATTGACGGCAGATAAATTGCAGAAGATGGGCATTGTGGAATACGTGGTGGACGAAGCGGAGGGCGCACATTTAAACCCTGAAAAAGTCATGCAGGATTTGAAAGTGGTCTTGAAGCAAGCTCTAGAAGAACTGCAACCAATGGATGCAAACGAACGATGCGAAGCGCGTTATCAGCGTTTAATGAAGTTTGGCAGCGACAATTTAGGGCTGACTGCTTAAGTCAAATTCAGGCGCTGCCTGAACAAAGCCGATTTTTAATAGGATGTAGTGGTGGCATGGATTCCATGTTGCTGCTGCATCTTATGTCGTTTTTGTGCCCTGAAAAAATACGGGTGATTTATATTGATCACCAACTACAAGCGTGTAGTCATGCTTGGGGCGAGTTTGTACGCGCTCAGTGTGCAGCGCTGAATCTTCCATTCATCATACAAAAAGTTCAGGTTGCGCAAGGTAACCTTGAAAATCAAGCCCGCTCAGCCCGCTATCAAGCCTTTGTCGAACATTTACAAGCAGATGAAATATTGGTACTCGCGCATCATCAGCAAGATCAAGCTGAGACACTGATGTTGCGGCTACTTTCAGGTGCCGGTGTCCATGGCCTTGCTGCCATGAAAAAATTCGATGTGCGTGAAGATTTTACATTATGGCGTCCGCTATTAGATCTTTCACGTGAGCAAATTTGCCAATGGGCAGCACAGCTGCATGTGCAAAATATTCAAGACCTCACCAATTTTGATACCGACTATGACCGTGCGTGGAGTCGTGAGATTTTGTGGCCGTTACTCAGCGATCGATTTCCTAAAATGCAGCAAGCCTTGAGTCGAACCAGTTATTTGATGCAAGATGCTGATGAAATTTTATATGAGGTGTTGCAGCAAGATTTAGCGGCCTGTGGTTCATCGCAAATGTTATCTTTGGCTGCTTTACAACAGCTCAGTCAGGCACGTCAGCGTCAGTTGTTATCGCACTGGATGAAAGGTGAGGGGCAATATCGTCCAAGTTTTGAAATGGTACAGCGTTTATTTTCAGAAGTGATTGGCTCACGCGAAGACTCGCAAGCGGCATTACACTGGAATGGGTTTTATTATCTGCGCTTTCAACAGCAACTTCATCGGATTGCCAAAGCGGATTATCTTCAAACTGACCCCATTCAAGAGGTTGAGGTTATAACTTGTGTTGCAGGTCAGTGCCACAAGTTGCCTGCCGGACATTTTGTGATTCAACCCTCAGAGGTTGGCTTATCACCTGAATTATTGGGGCAGCAACTGCAGATTCGCCCACGTCTTGGCGGCGAAAAAATTCATTTGTATGGTCGTGTCGGAAGTTGGCCGTTGAAAAAAGCCATTCAGCAGGCGCAAATTTTTCCATGGCAGCGTCATACTATTCAAATATTAAGCCGAGATAATGTTATGCTAGGCGTCTTTACGCCTCAGGGCTTTTGGTTGGCACAGTCTGAATTTTGTACTCAAGCTGGCTGGCAACCGACATTATCTCTTAACGCTAAATCTGCAATATCGGATCTTCAATCATGAGCGCAATTCTAAATTGTAATATCAGTTTCATTGGTGGCGGCAACATGGCACAGGCTTTAATTGGTGGCCTAATTGCACGTGGTGTCCCGACGACACGTATTACAGTTTCAGATCCCGTAGAAAAAGTACGTGAGCTTTTGGCTGAAAAAGATTTGCATGTGACCGATGATAATGTTGCGGCAATTCGAGATGCTGATATTGTACTTTTTGCCGTTAAACCTCAGGTGTTGGCAAAAGTTTTGGCACCATTACAAGGGTTGCTAGAAGGGAAGTTGGTGATTTCAATTGTTGCAGGTGCAGAAATTGCAACGATTTCAAAACTATTAGGCACAGAGCGTATTGTTCGTGTCATGCCAAACACACCTGCTTTAGTTCAAACCGGTGCGCATGGTTTGTATGCAGGTGAAGCGGTTTCGGCTGAAGATCGTGATCTTGCAAGTCAAGTTTTGGCTTCAACGGGTTTAACACTTTGGGTAAACTCAGAAGCGCAAATTGATGCGGTAACAGCTGTTTCTGGCTCAGGTCCTGCATACTTTTTCTATATGATGGAAAGTATGATCCGTGCAGGTAAAAATATGGGCTTGGATGAAAAAGTAGCTACAGCACTCACCTTGCAAACTGCATTAGGTGCCGCACAAATGGCAATTACCAGTGCTAACAGTCCTGCGGAGTTACGTAAAAATGTAACCTCTCCAAACGGTACAACACAAGCCGCGATTGAAGTGTTTGATCGTGCTCAGATTTCACAAAATATTCAGGCCGCTTTAGCCGCAGCGCAAAAGCGTAGCCAAGAGTTGGCACAAGAGTTAAGCGAAAGCACCAAATAATTCGATTTGATTTAGGAAAGTTCAAGTATGGGCTCTGCTCAAATTTTTGGAATCATTATTAACGTTGCAATTTTGCTCGTATTTTTCCGTTTTTTAATGCAGCTTGCTGCGGTCAGTCCATATAATCCTGTGGTTTTGGCTACAGCAAAAGCAACAAAAATTGTCGATATCTTTAGCCGAATTTTCCCAACTTTGGCCAAAGGTCGAGTCAATACCGCAGCTTTGGTGTTGGTGGTGATTCTGTATTTGTTAAAAATGTTTGGTTTGATGTATTTGTCTGGCGTGGCAGTGAATAGTCCATTCCATCTGATCATTATGACCTTTGTGACCATGATTCAGGATTTAATCCGTTTCTGTCGTTACTTAATTTTTGCATCGATTATTTTGAGTTGGGTCGTGATGTTTAGTCAGTCACGTTCGCCTTATATTGAAGTGGTTCAAGAATTGGCAGAACCGCTACTTGCACCATTCCGTCGTATTCTTCCAAATATGGGGATGATTGACTTGTCGCCAATTTTTGCGATTTTGGCATTGTTGGTTGCGGAAACCATTATGAAGCAAGTCGCAATTGCATTATTGACTGGTCTTTAATCTGAGCTAAGACGAGTTGAATAAAAAAGGACGCCGAGGCGTCCTTTTTTGTGGATTTAAATTGAGGTCTAAAACAAGAAATTTCTTATTTAGTAGCAATATCTCACCTCCATCCAACCTTCCTCCTAGAGGGAGAAAGGCGTGAATGAATTAGTGCGCTTCGTCCCAGTTATTGCCTTGACCGACTTCCACGATCAGTGGAACGGAAATTTTCAACACAGACTGCATCACTTCAGTCAGTTGGGCAGAGAGTTCATCGGCAATTGCAGCATCAACTTCAAACACCAATTCATCGTGTACTTGCAGTAACATTTTGGCTTGATCTTTCGGTAAGATTTTATCGACGGCAATCATGGCCAATTTAATAATGTCCGCCGCAGAACCTTGTAGCGGCGCATTGATCGCTGCACGTTCAGCACCTTGTTTCACCATTTTGTTGCTTGCCATAATGTCTGGTGTATACAGACGACGACCTAAAATGGTTTCCACAAAACCTTGTTCACGTGCGACTTGGCGAGTACGTTCCATATATTCCAAAACACCTGGGTAACGTTGGAAGTATTTACCAATATAGTTACGCGACTCTTCACGAGTGAAACCTAATTGACGAGTCAAACCGAATTCTGACATGCCATAGAGCAGACCGAAGTTCACCGCTTTGGCTTGACGACGTTGGTTGCTGGTCACTTCGTCGAGTGGAATACCCAAAACTTCTGCCGCAGTCCGTTTATGTACATCTTGCCCATGATTGAAGGCATCGACCAAGGCATGATCTTGCGAGAAATGCGCCATTAAACGTAATTCGATTTGCGAGTAATCGGCTGCCAATAAAATGCGACCTTCAGGTGCAATAAAGGCTTTACGGATTTGACGTCCAATATCTTCACGGACAGGAATGTTCTGTAAGTTTGGATCGGTAGATGACAGACGACCTGTAGCCGTTAAAGCTTGGTGGTAACTGGTATGCACACGATGTGTGTCATTATTCACTTGTTTTAACAGACCATCGGTATAAGTGCTTTTCAGTTTAGAGAGACCACGATATTCCAAAATTAAGTCGGTAATCGGATGGTCGATTTTTTCTAAGACACTTTCACTGGTACTGTACTGACCTGTAGAGGTCTTCTTACCGCCTTTTAAACCTAATTTATCAAACAGAATCTCACCAACTTGTTTTGGTGAGCTGACATTGAAGCTTTGACCCGCAAGATCGGTAATTTCTGTTTCTAAATTTTGAATGGTATTGGCAAATTCCACACCGAGTTGGTCGAGGAAGTTCATATCTAGCTCAATGCCGTTTTCTTCCATAGAGGTTAGAACACGGGCAACCGGCATTTCAATATTGTGCAAAATATTGATCAGTTCCGGATGGGCTTGTAACTTTTTATCGAGTACTTCATACAGACGATAGGTCACATGGGCATCTTCTGCGGCATAATGGGCTGCAGTTTCAAGCTCAATTTGGTTAAAGGTCTTTTGTTTTGCACCTTTGCCCGCCACTTGTTCGAACGTCGTTGTGAGATGACTTAAATACAAACGCGCGACGTCATCCATTCCATGACGAGTTGCCACAGAGTTGAGGACATAAGAGGCTAACATGGTATCGAAATACCAACCTGCCAAATGAATACCATGATTTTCTAAGACATGTGCATCATATTTGAGATGATGACCAATTTTTTGTACGTCATTATCTTCAAGTAAAGGTTTGAGTTGATTCAGAATTGTGTCGCGATCAAGTTGTTGCGGCGCACCTTCATAATCATGCGCAAGCGGCACGTAATAGGCATCATGTGCATCTAAAGCCACCGAGAAACCTACAATCTGCGCCACGCGGTAGTCAAGGCTAGTGGTTTCGGTATCAAAGGCAAAACGCTTTTCAGTACTTAGACGCTTGAATAACACATCCCAATCTTCTTGGGTCAATACTGTGTGATAACGTGCTTCACCGAGTAAATCATCAACACTGGTTTTGTCCGCTTGATCTTCCACTTCGGGTGCATTGGCTACAGTCGCCGTGGTGTTGATGGCTTTGGCTGCTTGTTTGTAGGTTGCACCATTTGGGTTGTTCGGATGATCTAATGACTGCAGTTGGTTACGGAATTCTAGTTCAGTATATAAATCACGAAGAGCTGGAATATTTGGATCAGCAAGTTTCAAATCTTCGTATTTAAGGCCCATGTCGAGGTCGCAAACAATGCTCGCCAGTTGGTGGTCAAGAGTAATCCCTTCGACATTGTCTTTAATGTTTTGACCGACTTTACCTTTAATACTGTCAACATTTTCTAAAATGCCGCCAATCGAACCGTACTCGGTTAAAAGTTTCGCTGCTGTTTTTGCGCCAACACCGGGCACACCACGGATACCATCAGAGGCGTCGCCCATCAGCGTGAGGTAGTCAATGATTTGATTCGGCCACACCCCAAATTTTTCAAAAACGCCTTGAACGTCCATCGGTTTGTCTTTGAAGCTGTCTTCTAAAGTGACACGCTCAGTAACGAGCTGCGCCATGTCCTTGTCACCGGTGGAGATCAAAACTTGATGACCGGCTGCTTCAGCGCGTTTGGCTAAAGTTCCGATAATGTCATCGGCCTCAGCGCCCGGCAACATATGCAGCGGAATCCCTAGAGCACGAATTAATGCATGAAGATATGGAATTTGTTGTGATAATTCTTCGGGCATACTTGGACGGTCACCCTTATAAATTGGGGACAATTCATGACGGAAGGTTGGTTCAGGTGTGTCGAAAATAACGGCCATATGCGTCGGTTGGATACGACGCATTAATTTTTGGATGGCAGAAATGGCACCTCGGATTGCATTGGTATGCAAACCGGTTGAAGTGGTTAATGGTGGCAGTGCATGGTAAGCACGAAATAAAAAGTATGAGCCATCGACCAAGACAAATGGTGGCATTGATAATTTCCTAATCCTAAAAACGGTTTTATTGTACGTGATTTTTTGCCCGCACGCAGAGTCTAGATTGTATATGTAACTTACCGAATCACTGATGAATAGTTTTAATCCATCCGTCGGGCTCATGTATCATCAAAACATTCAGGAAAATGACGAAGCAGGTATGCTGAAACAGAATAATGAACTCAAGATGATTTGGTTGATGACGCTGATTATGGTAGGGATCGGGGCATGGTACTTAGACATCCGTATCTTGAGTTATATCAGTGGTATCGGTTTTATGCTCAGTTTGATGAATTATGTCGATGATTTACAGCACGGCGCTGATGCACTGAGTTCATCAAAACAACCATTCCAAGTGACATCAAAGGTTCCGTTATATATTGCATCGTTATTAACGGTCGTTGGGCTGTTAACAGAACTGGGATACTTGGTTGCGATTGGGATTAGCCTGTGGGTTTATTTTTTTCTGCGTTGGCTGAAACGATTAGAACGTCAGCTGCATTTATTGCAAGGACGTGCGCTCCAGTCGCAATCGATTCATGCAGCTACTTCAATATCAGCGCCTACAATAGACCGTCCTGAAAATTTTGATTCTGACGATACACCATCTGTACATCCCGCGACGGAAATTGGTACAGCTAGACATCAGGCAACATTCAATTCATCGTCTACTAATACACCATCCAAGATTGCGCCAAATCTATCTAATCAAATTCAGCAATGGCTTTTTCAAGGCAATCCCGTGTTGAAAGTGGCGGTATTGGTCTTGGTGATTGGCGTGGTGCTCTTACTTAGATTTGCCACAGAGCATTGGCAACTAAGCTTGGCCATGAAATTGCTGATTGTGAGTTTGAGCAGTGCTGGTGTTGTCGGACTGGGTTTTTGGCTACAAACCAAAAACCGCAGTTTTGCCTTAGCGCTAGAAGGTCTAGGTCTTGCAGCGCTGTTTTTGACTTTATTTTTTGCCTATTACAATGCCGTGATTCCGGGCTTTGGCATGGCCTGTGTACTGTATGCTGCACTTATGGCATTGACGATTTGGCTCAGTCTGAAACAACAGTCAGTTGAACTGGCGATCATGGCAATGCTGATCGCCTATCTTGCGCCATTTACCTTGCCTGTTCGTGATGCAACTGCAACGGAATTCATCGCCTATTATCTTGTGATTAATATTGCTGTTGCGGTCATGAGTACATTAAGACCGTGGAAATATCTGAATCAAATCGCTTTTTTGATGACGGTAATCATGGGTGGTGGATATGCTTTTTACCACGGATACACCACCGAACGTCAGATGATGAGCGTGCTGGTTTTAGCCCATGCCGCGATTTTTATCTGGCTTGGTTTTCGTTTTAGTCAGTTATTGGCGAAACAAGATCTTGCGCATTTTCAGCTTAAACCTGCCTTGGATATTGCACTGATTTTTGCTGCACCAGTGCTTGCTTATCTGGCATTGTATTTGATGTATTTTGAGGAAACCGTATGGCAGGCGGGGTATAGCTTGCTATTTGCAGCGCTTTTTGCCGCACTGTATAGCATCAGTAAACGTAGTGCTGTGATCCCACTGATTGCACAAAGTTATTTGAGTTTGACCTTAATTTTCTTGGCATTGATTCCACCGATAGTATTGAAAGAGCAGTGGAGTGTGGTCGGTTGGGCAGTTGAAGGTGCATTGATATTTATATATGCCCTATACAAGCAGTCCAATATCAGCCGTTATTTAGGCATGGCGCTCTTGGTGATGGCGGGTTGTTCAAGTCTGTATTATTTGGTTCAACTGCCACATTTCCCTGCACAGATGTATTGGGGCGTGTGTTTGAGCTATTTGGCGGCCATTATCGTGACGCATGCTGTTCCTGCATTTCATAAACAGCTTTCAAGTTCGAGTATTGCCTTTCAATGTGTGCAAATGCTCTCAGCAACCACCATGTTCATCATGTTGCTCTTAGATTGGCTGCAGACTAGCCATCAATTGGCCTTGAGTCTATTGATCGTCAGTGTGGCTTATCTGTTGGTGAATGAAGGCTTGTTAAAACGAAAAGCTTCGTGGAGTTGGTCCATCATTAAATGGACGGGTCTAGTGCCTGTTTATGTGATGGGGCTGTACCAAGTTATTTCAGTGAGTGAGAACGGTCAGTTACTTTGGCATTCAACGATGGAGCAGATGTATTTTGCATTCGCTGGGCTGAGCTTGACGCTGCTTTGGCTACGACCATTACTCGGTGTGCGTGAAGAAAAAGAGTGGGTCAGTCTCGGAATTTTGAGCAGCTTGGCGTGGACCAGTCTGACGCTGATACCCGGTATGCCGTATATCAGTGTGGTAATTTTGCCGCTATTATTTTGTGCATGGTGTTATTGGCAAGCCAAAGAACCTGTCTGGAAAATGTTTTGGCAAGCGCGTAGCAGTTTGTTTTTGGCTTTGAGTTGGATCATCAGTTCGCAATTATTTAGTCAGCAGGCTTTTGTGGGATATATCTTGCCGATACTGAATCCTTTTGATGCAGTGAGTTTGCTGTTGTTAGCGGCTTTTTTATGGATGTTGAATCAACAGTTAAAAGCCGGTTTAGATCGTAGCTTGGCTGCCGTGTTGAGTGTTCTTGGGCTACTTTGGTTAAGTAGCTATGTTGTGCTCCGCGCCTTACATATATATCTGGATACGCCTTATAACAGTTTAGACATTTGGAGCGATGCGACCATTCAGCTGAGTTTTACTGTGCTGTGGGTGTTATTGGCTTTGGTGAGTATGCGCTTTGCCACTCAGCGCCAATTACGTTCAGTTTGGCTACTTGGTGGCAGTATTTTGGTCTTGGTGACGTTGAAATTGGTCTTGCTGGATTTATCTCATGTCGGCACTCTCATGCGAGTGATTTCATTTATGGCCGCAGGTTTTGCCATGCTTTTGATTGCCTATATTGCCCCCATGCCGAATGACAAGATTGAACCATGATGAAGTTCTTAAACGTACTAGATCACTAAGCTGTAGAGGTCGTTGGCTATAAATAGTAGATAATAAAAAAGCCCTGCACATTTGATGATATGCAGGGCTTTTTATATCAATTCTATAAACCATTATTTGAGTTGAGGCTCTCGTTGGATTTCTTGTGTATTGGCATATTGATCGACGTCAGCATCGCTTGCTTGTGTAGAAAGCGGGTGGTCAACAAAACCCATTTTCGGGACAGGGATTTCAATTTTATTTTCGACAAAGGCATTTCGAATCCGTTCCTGCATTTCATCACGGACTTTCAGGAAATTCTCTCTTTGACACCAAATAGCAAAAAGCAGCTCAATGGAAGATTCACGAAAGGCAGTGACGGTCACGGCAGGTTTAGGGTCGGCCAAGACCAATGGATATTTACTGACGGCATCTAATAGAACTTCGCGAACTTTGATGATGTCTTCATGAAAGTTAATCGCAAGGGTAATTGGAATTCGCCGTATTGGAAACTTAGACAAGTTATGCACAGGTGCCCGAATCAGTTGTTCATTCGGCAAACGGACATAGACATTGTCTTGCGTGAGTAATTTGACCGACAGTAAATCAATCGAGATCACTTCACCTTCAATGGTATGCCCGCGAATCAGTGTTAATTGAATGGTATCACCGACTTCAAAAGAACCTTCACCGATCAAGAACATCCCGCTGATCAGGTTGGATGCGGACGTTTGCGAGGCAAAACCCAGTGCGACCGTTAAAATACCCGCTGCACCCAAGAACACGCTGAGTTTAAAGCCGGCTTCTTTTAAACTGGCCATCACAAAGATTAAAAAGATGAAATAGAAAATCCCGCGACGCCAAACCAACTGCTGATGGGCATTGAAACGCATACCTACAGTACGAATAAAGGTATTCGAGATAAAACGGGCAATCAGAAAGCCGATGACTGCCAATAATACAGCCACCAATAATTCCGTCAGCCGATCAGTATTGAGATTGGCGACCATTCCTTTTAGGCTGCTGGTAATTTCTGTCGAAATATTTAAATCTGCCATGGCTCACCGTTAGAAAAATGAATCAAACATATTGAACAGCACATTGGCTGACTCGCGTGGCGGATGCAGATAAGTCACGTCACCGGCTTGTGGCGGTGTACGGTTTTCAATTTTGACCCGCGGCGGTTTGTCATGACCCTCATGCACGACCCGAATTTGTGAAGTCCATAAACGTCCTGTACTTTCACTATAAAATAATGGCAAAGCCGGTACAGGGACATTCATACGGTCAAAGCGAATCTGTTGATTACTCACGTTATGAAACTCAATAGGGGTTACAGCACGAAAAGCACGAGGTTTGAGTTGTTTAAGTTCTGTACGACCATCAACTGCTGTGGCATAGCAAATTTCACCCATTCGATGATTCGGACCAAACCAGGTATCTTTTGGTAGAATAACAGGTATATCAAACAAGGGTTCTCTAAGACCTTCGACAAAGCCAGCAATCCACAGCGGTGTGCTTATATACAGTGTTCCGCGCTGTCCCGCAGGAATATAAATCGGATCGACCGGTTTAATCACCACAGAACGATCGGCCAAACGTGGCATGATTTGAATTTTGTCATGCGTTTGGCGGAACATATAACGTTCCATTTTAATGGGTTGTGGAAAACCAAATTCAGGGTCTTGTATCGGATGCCATTGTTGCTCATAGTCAAACTGAAAGGTCGGGCGATGATATTCCATACGCCACTCTTGCATGCCGCGCGTCACACGAAACAATAAAGACCCAAACTGCCAACTGCGCGGGTGATTCAGTTCAAATTGATATTCCCCCCACCATTTACGTTTTGGGGATTCCTTTTCAGTTAAATCATTTTCTAATGGCAATGCGTATATCCCTTGTCCTGATAAATCCTAAAAACAGACTTCACGCTGTCAGATGCTTAGAGTACACTCAAAACAACTTTTTTCATCATTATAATGCGTGATGCAAGTACTTAAACAATTACAAATACCATATAGTTTTGCCAAACGTCATGGCGTATTGCTTCGATATGAGGGTGATCAAGCTTTTATTGTACGTCGTGACAGCACGCCACTGTTGGCTTTACAGGAAGCACGTCGCTATTTAGGGCATCCTGCACAATATCAATTATGTAGCGAGCAAGAATTTAATCAATTACTCAGTGCAAGCTTTGCCGGAGACACCGGTGAGTCTCAACAAGTGGCAGCGGGTCTGGAAGATCATCCTGATTTACTTAGCCTTGCGGACTCTGTACCAGAAGCTGAAGATTTGATGGATCAGGAGGATGATGCGCCGATTGTACGGTTAATCAATGCCTTATTGTCTGAAGCGATCCGTGTCGGGGCTTCAGATATTCATATCGAATCTTTTGAAAAAAAGCTGTCTGTCCGCTTACGTGTCGATGGTCAGTTACGTGAAATTGTGCAGCCACGTCGTGAACTAGCACCACTGTTGGTGTCACGTATCAAAGTCATGGCCAAACTCGATATTGCAGAAAAGCGAATTCCACAAGATGGTCGTATTTCACTACGTTTGGCGGGCCGAGAAGTTGATGTTCGTGTATCAACCTTACCATCTTCCTATGGTGAACGTGTGGTGATGCGTTTACTCGATAAACAAGCTGGGCGTTTAAACATGACCCATTTGGGCTTGATGCAGCATGACTATGATCGATTGAAACAACTGGTACATCGTCCGCATGGCATTATTTTAGTTACGGGACCAACGGGTTCGGGTAAAACCACAACCTTATATGCGGCATTGTCTGATCTAAATGATGGTTCAAAAAATATTTTGACTGCGGAAGATCCAATTGAGTATCAACTTGAAGGGATCGGGCAGACGCAGGTCAATACCAAAGTGGATATGACCTTTGCTCGTGCATTAAAAGCTATGCTTCGCCAAGACCCAGATGTGGTGATGGTCGGTGAGATTCGTGATTTAGAAACTGCTGAAATTGCAGTACAGGCATCATTAACAGGCCATTTAGTACTTTCAACGCTGCATACCAATACAGCAATCGGTGCAGTGACCCGTCTTAAAGACATGGGGATTGAACCTTTTCTACTTTCAAGCTCACTGATCGGTGTGGTGGCACAGCGTTTGGTTCGAACCTTGTGCCGTCACTGTGCGACTTGGCATGATGCCGATGATTTTGAAAAAGACTTATTTAAGCATCTCGATACATCGACCGAATTAAAATTGCCACAACCTAAAGGCTGTGAACAATGCTCGCATACTGGATTTACAGGGCGTACCGCAATTTATGAAATCGTTCCAATTGATGAGCAAACACGTCGCCTCATTCATGGTAATGCTGCTGAGTTTGAGTTAGAAAATCATGTACGTGCAAATGCGGGTTCAATACGTGATGATGGATTGCGTAAAGTTTTGGCAGGTAAAACCACCATTGAAGAAGTGCTCAGAGTGACGAATGAAGCGGCTGAATAGTCAGTGTAAAATATAAATAAAGCCCCGAAGCCTGTGCATGGACTCGGGGCTTTGCTTTAGTTAATCTTTTCAAAATGAATAACAGCATCGTATGCTTTATCTGTCAGAGTGAGGTGAGTTGCATCACTGAGTTTCATTTCAATGCTATTGCTCTCTTTATATTTCAAAACATCATGGCTCACTTCGGCCATACCTGATGTAGTACTAGAAGTGCGCTCAGTATTATTTTTATCGAGCCAAAATTCGTCTTTAATTTGGTAGTCATCGCCTTGTTTGCTAATGGAAAGTTTGCGTAGGCTCTCCGTGTCAGGTGTTTGTTTCCATTCTCCTGAAAAATCAGGCGCAGGTGTTTGGCTACATGCGGCTAAGGCCAAGCTTAGAAAAAGCATCGAAAAGTATGTTTTCATTGTAAAGTCCTGAAAATGATTTTAATTTTTTTATGGATGTATAGTTAATTATAGTTTGAATATTAAACATTTTTTTAATTTTATTCATTATTCTTTCTATCGAATATCTCATGATTTTTTATTTCTAATTTGACTAAAAACAGCCCAAAAATATGGGCTGTACAGTCTTTCACTTACCACAAACTGACAATTTTCTTCATTAATTCAGCACGAATGGGCGCGGTTGGGTTACCTGCATTGCGCTGCGTTTCATTTTCATAAAACTTTTGCCAAGTTTGAACTATCTCTAAAGTGACATCTTGAGTTTTAAGCTTTTCAACGTCGGCTTTGGTGATATTGGCTAAGCGCGCTGCAGCACCTTCTGGGCCTGTACCCCAACCAATGATGCCTTGACCATAGGCAGGTAAAGACATGTTGTTCGGTGTTGGCGGTAGCGCAAGACGTTGAATATCTGGATTGACCAAGGATTTAATTTGAGGACGGACTTTTTCAGACAGGGTTAATTCGGCAAAACTTAGTGTGGATGCGCTGATTAGCAATGTACCGATAAGGAGAGATTTAAGCATCATAGATCAACAAATGAATGTAAATAAGAATCGTTATATATTTTAGCAAGGTTTTGGCGGCTGAATAAGAATATTTAAATGTATTGGAAATGGATAAGATTTTATTTTGAGCTCAACTGTAGATTTGTAGAAGTCAAAAAGTTCAAAGCACTATTTTATAAGAAATTAAAACAGTGCTTTGTATAGATAGCTGAAAATGGATTTAAGTCAAAACATTTAAAGTGACATTAATATTGTTTCGGGTCGCATTTGAATAGGGGCAAACAATATGTGCAGCATCGACCAATTTCTGTGCCTCGCTTGCATCCATACCCTCAAGATGAATATTAAGCGTCACTTCAATACCAAATCCTGTTGGAATAGGGCCGATACCAACATCACCTTCAACATAGGCAGCAGGGGCAATCGAAATTTTATCTCGGTTAGACACAAATTTCATTGCACCTAAAAAACAGGCTGAATAACCAGCGGCGAAGAGTTGTTCGGGATTTGTACCATTACCTGTACCCCCCATAATTTTCGGCACAGCCAATTGAACATCTAAATGACCATCGGACGTCGTTGCACGACCATCACGACCACCAGTGGCTTTTGCATGGGCTGTATAAACTGCTTTTTCTAAAGTCATTTTTCTAATCCCTCAGATGATGGTTCAAAATCATATCGTGGGGGATTTTGTTTAAATAATATTCAGTTTTTTTGTAATTTTATACAGAGTGAAAATCAATATTGAACCAAAACACGGTGCTGCATCAGTGGCATTGATGCACGAATCTGCTGCTGTTTGTCTAAGTCAAAGGGAACCGTAAGTAGTTGAGCGCCTTCTTCTGCGGTGATTGCTAAAATTTGACCACGGCTGTTGCTTGCTCCAGCATGCCCCCAAGTTTGACGTTTTTCACCATGCCAACCTTGTTGTGCGGCTCCTAGTACAGCACATTGGCTATCCATAGCACGGGCTTGCAGTAAGAGCTGCCAGTGCATTTCACCCGTGGTATAAGTAAAAGCTGCAGGCGCCGTTAAAATATTTGCACCTTGGCTACGAAGTTTCAAAGCCAGTTCAGGAAAGCGCAAGTCGTAGCACACCATCAGGCCAATATTGCCAAAAGGTGTTGTTGCAACTACGGTTTCAGTACCAGGTTCAAAAAATTTTGATTCTTGATAGCCACCGACAGCGTCACCAACTTGCACATCAAATAAATGAATTTTGTCATAACGTGCTTCGGTACGTTCAGGGCTGATACACAGGCTGACAGTACGGACACGGCCATCTTGAATGATTGAACCATCTGGACGATAAGGGCATGGGAGTGTGCCCGCAACAATCCAAAGTTGATAACGATGTGCGAGTTGTTCTAGTCGCTGCTGAATACTTTCAAATTGCGCCGCGGTTTCACGTTGTTTACCTGCGGCAAAGCAGACAAAATTTTCGGGGAATACAATGAGACTCGCACCTTGAGCCTGACTTTGTTGCATCAATGATTCGATCACTTTGAAGTTATCTTCAATGTCATTTTGAGAATTCATTTGTGCAACGGAAAGTAAAGTCATGCGAAGAGGGTCTCTGCTGTGATTAACCTAAATTAGACATTTTGCTGCTTGGGTTGCTCTAGATTGTCCTGCTCTTTTTGCAGTTGTTTGACCAAAGGCTCAAACATATTTTGGTTGCTATCATTTAGTTTCATCAGCGTTTTGTGTGCATCTAAAACCGTATTCAGCATATTGCTATGGGTAATGTGTTCTTCCATAAGTGCGCGAGTGCATACACTTGGATCACCACAATAATTCAAAATAACAAACACCTGACCTAAACCCATGCTATTGGCAAGCGTTGTGATATCAGAGTTTGTAGACAACATTACCGCTTGGATATGGTGAACTTGTTTGAGCTTCAAACCCAGTTTAGCCAAAATGCCAAGGACAGTACTATCGATAAATGTCGTTTGGGTTAAATCAACGATTGCACCGACGACATTTTGTTGCTGTTCAATTTTGTTTAATAACTTGTCTAGACTAATACAAGATTGGGCACGCACTTCGCCAATAAGCTTAAAAATATGCGTTCCGTTCAAGCTTGCATATTCAACATGACCTGTTGACATATAAATGCCATTTGCAGAGAAGGATAGTAAATTATCCCATAGGGGCACAGCTTACTCAAGTAGCCGAGTATGATCAGAAAGTCGTATTCGGTTTAAGTGATTGATTTCGTGATTAATTGATTCGACGTAAACTTAGGATGGCAATATCATCAGCAACATGGTCTGGTGCTTGAAATGATTGATTTTGCAAGTGATAAACCAATTGACCTAGCTGTTCATTCAATCCACCGTCAAAAGGTTCAAGTGCGCCATCCGAGCAAATTACAAAGCGAGAATAACGATTTAAGGTAAATTCAAACTCTTCAACTTCTAGATCTTCAGTTAAGCCGAGTGGGAAGCTGCTGGTATTTAAAATTCGTGCGGGAAGACCGGGTTCAAATAAAATGGCCGGCGGATAATGGCCTGCACTAGACCATTTCAAGACATGCGTATCGAGATTGAGTATCCCCGCAATCATGGTAATGTGCTTTTCAATATTTTCTTGAACCAACATGCCATTGAGCTTTTTGATGAGTTCTCTCGGGGTTTTTGAACGACCGTGGAAAGCAGCCATCCAAGAGGTCAGTAAACTACTCGTCACCCCATGACCAGATACATCTGCAAGATAAAACATGATTTCTTTATCGCTGATTTTCCAGTAATCGTACCAATCACCGGATAAATAGGCTGAAGGCTGGAAGAATGTTTCAATTTTATAGTTGTGGAGTTCAATCGGGTTGGGCAGTAAACGTTTTTGCAAATCTGCAGCAGAAGGGAGATCACGGCTGTCTTGATTGCGTTTGTATTGCGCATCAATTTTAGTGAGTGCCACCTGAAGGTTGGTTGGAATATGGTCCCACACCCATCCTGCTAAAGCACCTTGTTGCCACGCTTGAGCCAATGCAGCGCCCTCATGCTCAAAAGCGAGCACAATGGTAGGAAGTGTCCATTGGTGATTTAAAAAGTCGGCAACATCAGCAATTGCAATGATCGTTGGATCATACAAGTCTAGATCTTCAATGTTAATCATTTGTACGCTAGGAAGCGCATCAAGTACCTGATCTAAATATGGAATATCACGAGTAGGTTGAATGAAATACATAAAGAATTAGATGAATCCTTCGATAGACAATAAGTGTACTATAGCAAGCTAATGATGGCTGGAGGGAAAAACCACACCAGCCAATTGAAAAATTTTATTTATTCAGTTGTTACCGTGTCGGTATCATCTGAACTGCTGTCATCAATGAAATCGGTAGAATCATCAGATGAAACATCTGTTGAATTATCTTCAGATTCATCAATATCGTCATCTTCTTCATTAATAAATAAGTTTTCTTCAGCGATCCCTTTTTTCTCAGAAATTGAATAATTCAGGCGTTGTAAATAGATGTCGCGAATTTGAGCATATTTATCGCCTTGTAATACACCTTCAATATCCAGTAATTGAGCGCGAGTATCGATTCCACGTAAAGTTTGCTCAGACCAATACGCCACATCATGACCATCAAGCATATATTTCTGTGGACGTCCTTGACTATCTACTGCTAGACCGACGGTTTGGCGCAATGTGCTTGGACCAAGCACTGGTAGAACAATATAAGGACCAGAAGGAATACCGTAATAACCTAAAGTCGCGCCAAAGTTTTCATCTTCTGTTTCTAGACCTAGACGGCTTGCAGGGTCAGCAAAGCCTAAAGTTGTCAGTGTATTAACAGTAAAACGCCCCAGACTTTTTGCGGCACGTGTCGGTCGTCCTTGGATGAGTTGGTTAAACGCATTCCACGGTTCGCCCAAATTTTTACGGAATAAACGATAAGATTCACGAATATCCTTAGGAGTTTTCGCTACATATTGCACAGCAGCAGGGCGAGCAATATGGACATCTAAATAATCATTAAATGCGTAAACTTTCCGGTTGATCGGCTGAAAAGGGTCTTTATCTTCTTCTGATTGTGCTGCATTGGCATTTACAGATAATTTTTTTGCAACTTCAGATGACTTGACCATCGCAGCATGCGCAAGTTGTTGTGTTTTTGATTTATTGGCAGCTTCAGAGTCTTGAGCAACAGGTGCTGAAGACTCGTCATTTGCAAATACAGGTGTTGTTACGACAAGTGACAATAATCCTGCATATAAAAAAGAAGTTTGGCGCATATATAGTCCTGACGCTTTTAGCGCGGCAAAATGTTTGCCGTATAATAAGTAAAAACGTTCAAATAATCCTGATTTATTACTATTAAACCAAATTTGATCAAAATATGAATGAAAAAATGTAATTTGAGTGAAAAATGTGCGCTCAAAATAATTATTTTAAAAAAAGTGTTGCGTTGGATCAGAAATGCTGTAGAATGCACATCCATCGGCGGTGATGAAGATTAAAACTTCTGATAAAACAATGACTTAGTTGAATTGATTAAGTTGGGTTTTATTTAATAAGTTTAAAAATAATTTGAATTACTGGTTGACTCTTTAGAAATAAAGAGTAATATAGCCGACCTAGCTTGCTGGTGACGAACCAACAAGAAGATCATTAAGAGATTATGAAGAACAACTTGTGTGGATTTTTACTGGTTGATCGATCGAAATTATTTTCATTGATTGATGGTAGAAATTACTCGAAGTTTATTTGAGCAAATTTTTGTCAGTAATTGATGAGCCAAGATTGGTACCCTTTAAGGTACTATTGATTTTAAACTGAAGAGTTTGATCATGGCTCAGATTGAACGCTGGCGGCAGGCTTAACACATGCAAGTCGAGCGGGAATAGGTAGCTTGCTACCGATTTCTAGCGGCGGACGGGTGAGTAATGCTTAGGAATCTGCCTATTAGTGGGGGACAACATTTCGAAAGGGATGCTAATACCGCATACGTCCTACGGGAGAAAGCAGGGGA
>NZ_VOYW01000093.1:0-2018 GCF_013420085.1 Acinetobacter sp. YH12027 | reverse complement strand
TCATGAAATACGGTATTCTGATGTGACAAAACCTGAATCCTGGTCGTTAAAGTGTTTGTTTGCACTCATATTTTAACTGTTAGGACTCAGGTTTTTTTATTTAAAGCAAACTATGGGACAGCAGTGGTGCTGAGGCACTCTTTTTTTATTCAGTTTTAATGTGTACAACCCGTTAAGGTTTCACGCTATAGCGGCTACTAATGGCGATACGATTCCATGTGTTAATGACAATTGCGAGCCATTCAATTGCACTGATTTGATCATCCGTTAAAAAGGGTAGAGCATCTTCATAAACTGCATCGGGAACTTGGCCTTCGGCAATCAATGTAATTGCTTCGATCAAGCTTAAAGCAGCACGTTCTTTTTCATCGTAGTACGCAGTTTCACGCCATGCATTGAGTAGGCTAATGCGTTCAATACTTTCACCTGTTTTAAGTGCATCTTGCGCATGCATGCGAATACAGAATGCACATTCGTTGATTTGGGATGC
Organism: Acinetobacter sp. YH12027; assembly: GCF_013420085.1. Classification (NCBI taxonomy): domain Bacteria; kingdom Pseudomonadati; phylum Pseudomonadota; class Gammaproteobacteria; order Moraxellales; family Moraxellaceae; genus Acinetobacter; species Acinetobacter sp. YH12027. Next base: position 1,528 of record NZ_VOYW01000093.1, on the reverse strand, counting down.
ACGTAATTTCAGTAAATGGGCTAAACCTTCACTTAGGCCAGACTCATTTATTTTTTGCATTGCCAGTGCATCAAGTTCTGCAACTTTTTTATATAGCTCAGGTGCAGACTGACCTAGGTTGATTCGTGACATTTCGAGTCTTTCTGATGTTTTTAGATATACCTGCTATTTTAAAACCGTTATGGTTGAGGACAAGTTTTATTTTGAGCATTTAGATGACCACTTTTGTTCTTGCGCCCGATTCATTTAAAGAAAGTATGAGTGCTCAACAAGCCTGTGACGCGATGCAGCGTGCAATTTTAAAGCTCATACCTGACGCAAATGTCATCGCTGTGCCAATGGCAGATGGCGGTGAGGGAACTGTAGATGCGTTGCTCAGTGCTTGCGACGGTCAAAAAGTGACGATAGCGCTTACAGGTCCTTTGCCCAATCAAGCTGTGACGACATATTTCGGTTTGATCGACGGTGGAAAAACCGCAGTGATTGAAATGGCAAAAGCCAATGGAATTCATCTTGTCGATATGGCTCAGCGAAATCCATTACTGACGTCAACTTATGGTACGGGCGAAATGATCAAGGCTGCTCTAGACTTCGGAGTAAGTAAAATTATCATTGGCTTAGGCGGAAGTGTGACCAATGATGGCGGTGCAGGTATGGCGCAAGCCTTGGGGGCACAATTTTTAGATGAAAATGGCTTCGAAATAGCAGTTTGTGGTGGTTATCTGGATCAAATTAATAGTCTTGATTTGACACAGCTCGACTCACGTTTAAAGTACACAGAGATCATCATTGCCAGCGATGTCATTAATCCACTATGTGGTGATAATGGCGCATCCCATATCTTTGGCCCGCAAAAAGGCGCAACGCAGGAGATGGTGCGTCAGTTAGATCAGAACCTCAGTCATTATGCTGATGTGGTTGAAGCGACTCTGGATTGTGCTTTACGTGATGCAGCAGGTGCAGGTGCTGCAGGTGGATTAGGTTTTGGGTTGATGGCTTTTGCAGGTGCATCGATGCAATCAGGTGTGGAATTGGTCATTGAACAAACTCAGTTGAAGGAAAAAATAGCACAGGCAGATTATGTGCTGACAGGTGAAGGGAAAATTGATCATCAAACCAAGTTAGGTAAAACACCATTTGGTGTGGCGCAGGTTGCAAAAAAGTTTAATAAACCCGTGATCGCCTTTGCTGGTCTAGTGGGTGAGGAAATAACAGAACTTTATGATTTAGGTTTCACACAGATTGTTGGGATTAATCCACCAGATTGTAAGTTGGAAGATGCATTAAAAAATGGTAAGAGAAATTTAGAATGGTGTTGCAAGAATGTGGTTAGGGCTATTAGATGTAGATACAATATTATGAGGGACTGAAATTTTAGTAATGATTTTTTTATAATAAAAGACTAGGGTGTGTTGACATTTACAGCCGATAAATTGAGCTAAAGAGGCAACCATATAAATATACAAGCTAAAGCAACAGCGCTTTGATAGTTACGTTTTAGCTTATCGTATCTTGTGGCAATTCCTCT
>NZ_VOYW01000092.1:0-2113 GCF_013420085.1 Acinetobacter sp. YH12027 | reverse complement strand
ATGAAGACGGCTTACGCCACCATCAAAGGTATTGAGGTGATGCGTGCACTACGCAAAGGCCAGGCCTCAGCATTTTATTATGGTGATCCCCTGGGCGAAATGCGCCTGGTAAGCAGAGTTTTTGAAACGTAAGGCCTTTGAATAAGACAAAAGGCTGCCTCATCGCTAACTTTGCAACAGTGCCGTTTGCGGAATTGACGATGTACGGCTTCAACGGCATTGGTGGTGTAAATCGGCTTCCTAATCGCTTTAGGGTATTTGAAATAGGCGGATAGTAGATGCCATTTGGTACGCCATGACTGAATGACCACACCATATTTTTCGCCCCATTTTTCTTCTAGCTCATCCAGTGCTACTTCTGCCGCCCCTTTGGTATCAGCACGGTAAATTGGCTTTAAATCAGCCATAAATGCCTTCTGATCTTTACTGGCAACATAGCGTAAAGAATTACGAATTTGATGAACGATACACAGTTGTATTTCTGTTTGAGGGTAAATCGCTGCTATGGCTTCGGGGAAACCTTTTAGTCCATCTACACAGGCAATCAGAATATCCTGAACACCACGATTTTGTAGGTCTGTCAGTACACTAAGCCAATGGTTCGCCCCTTCGCTTTCCGATAAATACAAGCCGAGTAGTTCCTTCTTACCTTCAACATTTAAAGCTAAAATGGTATAGATCGCTTTGCTCACATAAACACCTTTATCCTTCACTTTGTAATGTATGGCATCTAACCAAACAAAGGGATAAATTGTATCGAGTGGGCGTTGTTTCCATGCTTGTAACTGAGGGAGGAGCTTATCTGTAATATTGGTGATAGCACCATCTGAAATCTCCAATCCATACATATCAGCAACATGCTTTTGAATATCACGATAGCTCATACCAAGTGCATAGAGTGATATGATTTTATTGTCAATTTCTTCTGATAATTTGGTCTGGTTCTTTTTAACTAACTGTGGCTCAAATTCACCATTTCGATCTCTAGGGGTTTCAAGCTCAAATGAACCTGATGTAGATTTTACTGTCTTGCGAGTATAGCCATTGCGGCGATTACCTTGTTTCGGATTCGCTTCAATGTAATTCTCGATTTCTGCTTCAAGAGCAGCTTCGGTCAGTTGTTTAATTAAAGGGGTGAGTATGCCATTTTCTCCAGTCAGTGCTTGTCCTGACTGGAGTTGTTTTAAGGCTGTTTCAAAATCAAATGTAGTTGCCATAATGCATCATTCCTATTTTTAACAGTTTAAGGAAATGACACAGTTTTTTGAACACTACCGGTTCAAGCATGAAAGTTTGACCTTGATAGCTATCAATAATTTTTTTTCTACAATTGAATTGTTGATGTCCTAACTCTGTTACCCCTATAAGATAACTTGAGTGTAGATGAGGATCGTATGCAAAGCCTTTGAAGTGGGCATGAATTAGTTCTATACCTGTAGACTTATCCTGTGTGACATTGACCCAATTGCTCATATTTACTTAATTAGTCCTAATGGATTTAGCTTATCAAAAATTATCTAATGAAGAAATTCTAAAATTAACATAATACACCTTATACAAAATGCCCTTGTAAGCCCTTAATCAAGGGCATTTTTAGTCTCTACTTAACATAAAATTTTGGTGGTGCTTCAAAAAGTATGCTGCCTTTAAATGAAGCCATTATTGATGTAAAAGAAAAGAAGGCTAAATCAAAAGCTTTAAAATGGTTTTCAAGCTTTTTTGAAAAATTACAGCTTCTTCTGAAGCTACGCCTAATTCTATGCCTTATTTTGCAATTATTGCCTTCAATACCTACAGTAAAAAATTTACCAATACTTTGCTTACCATTTTTAAAAGCAGTGATGAAACTGTCCCAATGATCACTTGCAATTCGGGTGTAGTGAATATCTAATTGTTTAAGCTTTGTCTTCAATTGTTAGACTGTAGCTAAATCTCGTTTACCCCAAACATAAGCAACAATTTCACCTGTTTCTCGATGATAGGCGTAAATAAGCCATTGTTTATTCTTTTTATTTCCAACAAAATTCCAGAACTCATCTACTTCGAGAGATTCATAATGACTTTGCTGAGGCTGAATTTCATAGGTTGATTCAGTTAAAGTACGTAAAACTTT
>NZ_VOYW01000091.1:0-1155 GCF_013420085.1 Acinetobacter sp. YH12027 | reverse complement strand
ATGAGTTACTAGCGAAATTAACTGAATCAAGCGTTTTGGTATATGAATCTAATTGAAGCTGTACAGTGATTAAGTTCACGAGACTCTAACTGTGGCGATTAAGTTCGCAACGCAACATCTTCACTTGTAGGAGATGGGCGACTGTTTGGGGTTGTATAGTCAAGTAATTAAGTGCATGTGGTGGATGCCTTGGCAGTCAGAGGCGATGAAAGACGTAATAGCCTGCGATAAGCTCCGGGGAGGCGGCAAATATCCTGTGATCCGGAGATTTCTGAATGGGGGAACCCACCCGCTATAAGGCGGGTATCATAAACTGAATACATAGGTTTATGAGGCGAACGAGGGGAAGTGAAACATCTCAGTACCCTTAGGAAAAGAAATCAATTGAGATTCCCTCAGTAGCGGCGAGCGAACGGGGAAAAGCCCATTAAGTTATCTAAGCTTTAGTGGAACGCTCTGGGAAGTGCGACCATAGTAGGTGATAGTCCTGTACGCGAAAGGGCTTAGATAATGATGTCGAGTAGGGCGAGGCACGTGAAACCTTGTCTGAATATGGGGGGACCATCCTCCAAGGCTAAATACTCCTGACTGACCGATAGTGAACCAGTACCGTGAGGGAAAGGCGAAAAGAACCCCTGTGAGGGGAGTGAAATAGATCCTGAAACCGCATGCATACAAGCAGTGGGAGCCAACTTGTTTGGTGACTGCGTACCTTTTGTATAATGGGTCAGCGACTTACATTCAGTAGCAAGGTTAACCGATTAGGGGAGCCGTAGAGAAATCGAGTCTTAATAGGGCGTTTAGTTGCTGGGTGTAGACCCGAAACCGGGTGATCTATCCATGAGCAGGTTGAAGGTTGGGTAACACTAACTGGAGGACCGAACCCACTGTCGTTGAAAAGCCAGGGGATGACTTGTGGATAGGGGTGAAAGGCTAATCAAACTCGGTGATAGCTGGTTCTCCCCGAAAGCTATTTAGGTAGCGCCTCGGACGAATACCATTGGGGGTAGAGCACTGTTTCGGCTAGGGGGTCATCCCGACTTACCAAACCGATGCAAACTCCGAATACCAATGAGTACTATCCGGGAGACAGACTGCGGGTGCTAACGTCCGTAGTCAAGAGGAAAACAATCCAGACCGCCAGCTAAGGCCCCT
>NZ_VOYW01000090.1:0-2546 GCF_013420085.1 Acinetobacter sp. YH12027 | reverse complement strand
ATCCATAACTATCCTTTTGCGCCGTACCATTTTCAGCTGGTACAAAAAGTATTTGAAGAAATCCGTAAGGTCGGTGCGACCGGTGCACACCTGGCCTATGGTGAACGGTCCATGTTGGATGCGTTCCAGATGGCCGCGAATGCGATTGCTACAGATGAAGTCGGTGCCCTGGTTCCTTTCCACCGCTTCTATACTTCAGTGGAAGGATTTCTGGATACAGCAGTGAAGCGTACCATCGACCAGGCAGGGCAGAATAAGACCCTGGATGGTTTTGATGTGCAGATGCTGCGTACCCTGTTCATGATCCGCTATGTCGATATCATCAAAGGTACGCTGGATAACCTGGTGACTTTGTCGATTGAGAAAATTGATGAAGATAAGCTGGCATTGCGCAAGCGGATTGAAGAGAGCCTGCAGCGTCTGGAAAAAGAGAGCCTGATTACTAGGAATGGTGATGAGTTCCTGTTCCTAACCAATGAAGAGCGGGATATTACCCGAAAAATTAAAGCCACAGACTTAGCGGCTTCAGAAGAAAATAAAGAGTTAGCCAACCTGATCTTTAAAGATTTACTGCGCGATCAGAACAAATACCGCCATCAAGCCAACAAGATGGACTATCAGATTGGTCGTTTTCTGGATGGTCATAGCCTGGATGGCAAGTATGAGAGCGATTTGAAAGTTGAAATCATTTCTCCGCTGGATACGGAATACAACCTCTATACTGAAGCTTACTGTATTGGTAAAAGTACTCAGGCCGAAGGACAAGTCCTGTTTAAACTGGCAGACGATAAACAGTTCTTTAATGAACTGCGCACCTGGCTGAAAACCAATAAATTTATTCGGTTAAATGATGATGGCACTCAGTCCGATATCACCCGTATCCTGGCAGACCGTGGCCGTGAGAACCAGGAGCGTAAAAAACGCCTGCGTGTCCGGGTCGAAGAAATGTTGCTGGACGCGGAAAGTTATGCCTTGGGTCAACATCTACAACTTTCATCTTCAAGTCCAACCACCAAGCTGGATGAGGCTTGTCGTTATTTGCTGGAAAACACTTATACCAAACTGAGCTATCTGCAGGTCTATCAGCAGGATGCCTGGCGTGAACTGAACGCCGTCTTGACTGTGGATGATATGGCGCAGCTCGGATTGTCTCTGGATGGCGGTCAGAGCAATCCCAAAGCCCTACAGGAAGTGGAGCAGTACATTGCACTACGGGCCACCGGTACAGAGCGTATTCTGGTGTCAGATGTGGTGGATCGTTTTGCCAAACGTCCTTATGGCTGGCCAGATGCCGAGATTTTACTGTTGGTGGGTCAGCTGGCTGCGATGGGGCGGATTTCACTACAGTTAAATGGCGGCAGCTTACAGTTAAAAGATGCCTTTGAGCCTTTACAAAACAGCCGCCGTCGCCGTGATGTGTCGATCATTAAAAAACGCCAGACTGATGATCAGGTATTGAAACAGGCACGCCAACTCACCCAAGAACTGTTCTCGGCGATGGGACCAGCGACTGAGAAAGAGCTATTTGAATTCTATTTGCAGCATCTTAAGACTTGGTTAGCCAACTTTAAGTCGTATAAGAGTAAAACTGATGTTGGGCAGTTCCCGGGTAAGAAAGTGATTGAAAAGTCTATTCTGACTTTGGAACGTCTGCTGGCGAATAGCGACAGCTTCGATTTCTTTAAGGCCGTGGTCGAGAACAAGGACGACTATCTGGATCTGGAAGAAGATTATCGTGATATTCATGAATTCTTCAGCAACCAGATGCCAAGCTGGCAACAACTGCAACAGGCCTTACGTCATTTTGAGAAAAACAAACAGGCGCTGGGCAGTGATGAGGTGGCAAAAAAAGCCCTCTCTGAATTACATCGCATTTCCACCCTTGAATCGCCCTATGGTCTGTTAAATAAAGTGGCTGATTTGGTTCGTACAGTGGAAAGCGTCAATGAGCAATTGTTGACTGAGAAGCGCAATCAGGCGATAGAACACATTGATGACAAGATCAAACAGTTAGAAGCCGAGATTAAAAACAGTGGTATTGCCACCGCTGAGCTGAGTAACAAGCTATTACGCCCACTACAACTGCTGAAAACGGATATTGAAGTGGAAACTAGCCTGTCCACCATCTATATGTTGCAAACTCAAACCAGCGTCGAGCGTTTTGATGAAGCCTTGTATGAGTTGGAAAGCGAAGTTCAGGCGGAAATCCAGCGTCAGGCCAAAGCGGCACAACTGGCTCAGAGCAAAGCCGAGAGTGTGGCGAGTTCAGCAACTACAGCCAGCCCAGTTACATCAACACCTGCTGCGAGTCCGGTACAGTCTGTGACAGCCGTAGTGCCACCGAAACCTGTTGTCGAAGTTGATGTCGCCAGCATTTACAGCAAAAGCTCAAGTAGTGTCTATCTGGAAACAGAAGAATCAGTGGATCAGTTTGTAGACGCACTCAAAGCTGAACTGAAAAAAATCGTGAGTGATAAAAAGCGTGTGCGTATCCGCTAACTCGGGTTAGGGATATCGGCATCAGTCATTAATTAAAGGTTTAAAGA
>NZ_VOYW01000089.1:0-2671 GCF_013420085.1 Acinetobacter sp. YH12027 | reverse complement strand
CGCGACTCATGAGTGCTCGGTTATATGCGGGCCAATTGGTTGTGCGATAGATTTTGTGTGTAGGCTTCTTCATTTGAAAATTATATCGCTGAAAAAGCCTTTACAGATAGGTTTGTGCAACAAAGCCCCATAAAAGTACATTTTGGCATTGTTCTAGATCCAAAAAATCATTTTGTCTGCTACCTTGGCAGGCTTTTTCAGATATTTAGTCCATTCAACTTTATCAATTGCAGTTAAATCACGGCATACAGGCCTTTGGCATTCTAATTGCTTAACAGTATTACGTTTTATTAAAAAAGTAATATTGGGGCTTGGTCAGTATGGGTTATGTCGCAAGAGAGCTCAGTCCGAAAAGCAAGCTATTGCTCGGCTTCGGATCATTTTTAATTCCTGTGCTTATTTGGTGTGCAGTGAGTTATTTGCCATTTTTATGGCATCCACAGGTGCAAATTACTCAGTCTGGCAGTGTGCCGTATTTGCAAGTCGATAGCCATGTAGACAAAGCGGTGTTTTATGCCGAAGCGCAATCTGCGGTCAATGCAGGTTTAGCACCACCTCAAGGTAAACTGGTCAATCCAATCTATTTACCTGCACCGCACGAAGTAGCAAAAGCATTAGTTACGGCTTTTATAACTCCACCTGCCCAACCTGATGCCCCATGGTTTCATCAAAGCTTATGGCACAGTATTAAAATTGTGTTCAGCGCTTTTTTTATTGCCTCTCTCATCGGTATTCCGCTAGGTATTCTTTGCGGTTTTTCTCAAAAAATATCACAACTGACCGAACCCTTTGTTGAGTTTTTCCGCTACTTGCCCGCTCCTGCTTTTGGTGCATTAGCCGTTGCGATTTTAGGCATTAATGATGCACCTAAAATCGCCATTATCGTGATTGGTACGCTGTTTCAGCAAATTCTGATTATTGCCAATACCACACGGATGGTTGACCGAGGCCTGATTGAAGCAGGTTTTACGCTGGGCACCAATAAATTGAAAAGCTTATTTCATGTGGTGATTCCAGCAGCGCTTCCTGATATTTACCGCGACTTGCGTGTATTGCTCGGCTGGGCTTGGACCTATCTGATCGTATCTGAACTGATCGGCACAACCTCTGGGATTACCTGGTTTATCACCCAACAAGCGCGTTACCAAAACTTTGACAATGTCTATGCCGCGATCCTCATCATTGGGGTGATTGGTTTGGTGTGCGATGTGGTGCTAATGAAACTCGGTCAACGTCTATTTAAATGGAAAGCAGGAGCAAAATAATGAACAGCACAGAGTTTAATGCCACCACTTATTTCGATGCAATTTATGCACGTCCTGTCATTTTAGAAGCAAAAAAACTTACACAAAGTTTCAAGCACGGCAAAACTGAACGCACTATTTTAAATCAGTTGGATTTAAAGATTCATAAACGTGAATTTATCTGCGTGATTGGCCCATCGGGTTGCGGTAAATCGACCTTTAGCCGAATTGTGGCTGGGCTTGATCCTTACAGTAGCGGTGAATTGCTGGTCGATGGCCAAGCGATTGAAGGCCCAAGCCCTGAGCGTGGCATGGTGTTTCAAGGCTACACGCTTTTTCCATGGAAAACGGTCAAAGAAAATGTGATGTTCGGCCCTTTAATGAAAGGTGCCAGCAATGCTTCGGCTGAATCCAGCGCCCGCGAATGGATTGATATTATTGGTCTAGAAAAATACCAAGATCAGTATCCGCATCAGCTTTCTGGCGGGATGAAACAGCGCGTTGCTATTGCCCGCGCATTGGTTAATGAACCCAAAATATTATTGATGGATGAGCCGTTTGGCGCGCTTGACCCGCATACCCGTCAAAAAATGCAAAAACATTTAATGGATCTTTGGCAAAACATTGATATCACCATCATTTTTGTGACCCACGATATGGATGAAGCCATTTTATTGGCGGATCGTATTGTGGCGCTCAAAGCCAATCCTGGTGAAATTAAAGAAATTATTGAGGTCGATTTACCCCGTCCTCGTAATCCTGAACTCATGCTGAGTCCTGAATTTAAACAACTGCGCGAACGGGTGGATTTCTTGGTACATGCGCAGGAAGACGAGCTCGACCCAGCGATGGAAAACCTACCGAAAATTCCACGTATGACTCAAGTCAGTACGCAAAAATAACTGGATTAATCCCTCTTCATCTTTAGGACGGCCTAAATGATGTACTACAGCGTTGGACGGCCAACTTTATAGGAATTGAAGATGAATGAATCTTATGTTTTGCCACTTGTAGATATTTCAAAAATGCAAAGCACGGTACTGTCAGAACGCTTAGAGGTGGCAACCGCGTTGGATCAAGCCTGTAAAGATGTTGGTTTTCTATATTTAAAAGGTGATCAGTTCAATTTTGATTTTGCGACATCATTGATTCAGGTGGCAAAGCGCTATTTCCAACAAGATACCGCCAGTAAAATGCAACACTATATTGGGCTGTCGAAAAATCATAGTGGCTATGTGCCAATTGGTGAAGAACAATTGGCAGGCAACAGCTATGACTTAAAAGAAGCCTATGACGTCAATTATGATTAGGGTGTGTTGACATTTACAGCCGATAAATTGAGCTAAAGAGGCAACCATATAAATATACAAGCTAAAGCAACAGCGCTTTGATAGTTACGTTTTAGCTTATCGTATCTTGTGGCAATT
>NZ_VOYW01000088.1:0-2988 GCF_013420085.1 Acinetobacter sp. YH12027 | reverse complement strand
GTGTATTATGTTAATTTTAGAAAATCTTCACTACTATTATTTTAAAATAAGCCTTATATCCAAGCATAAAACAAGGTTGTCTAGACTTCTTTTAACAGTAAAGTTATCATAAAACTGAATTTTATTTTTTAGGTAAGTTTATGCATTCTATCCGCATTCGTTAAGACACAACTATTTGCATAGTGACACTATTTTATAATGGTGGGCTTTTGTTGTGTCTTTAAGAATATATGCGGATATATAAAGTAAAAGTATGCTTAATTTATAAGTATGCTTTTAGTGCATAGTTTCCAGTTATAACTTAATTGACTAGCTATTTGTCCACCCTGTGGATGAATAGCTTTTTTTTTGGGAGGACACTGTGATGCTAGCTTTTGTTTTCACCTAAATCCTGTTTGCTGCATAAAAAATTTCAAGAGCTAAACAGGAGTAAATAAAAATGAGTTTAATTATTAAAGCGAGAAACATACGCTTGGATTATGCTGGGCGTGATGTTTTGGATATTGATGAATTGGAAATTCACTCTTATGACCGTATTGGTCTTGTGGGTGATAACGGAGCAGGAAAGAGTAGTTTACTCAAAGTACTTAATGGCGAAATTGTTTTAGCCGAAGCGACATTACAGCGTTTTGGTGATTTTGCACATATCAGCCAACTGGGCGGAATCGAAATAGAAACGGTCGAAGACCGGGCAATGTTATCTCGCCTTGGTGTTTCCAATGTACAAAACGACACAATGAGTGGCGGAGAGGAAACTCGTGCAAAAATTGCTGCCGCATTTTCCCAACAAGTACATGGCATTCTAGCGGATGAACCAACCAGCCACCTTGATCTCAATGGAATAGATCTACTTATTGGTCAACTTAAAGCATTTGATGGAGCATTACTTGTTATCAGTCATGACCGATATTTTCTTGATATGGTTGTAGACAAGATATGGGAGTTAAAAGACGGTAAAATTACGGAATATTGGGGTGGTTACTCGGATTACTTGCGTCAAAAAGAAGAAGAGCGACAACACCAAGCCGTAGAATATGAGCTGATGATGAAGGAACGGGAGCGATTAGAATCTGCTGTGCAAGAAAAACGCCAGCAAGCTAATCGATTAGACAATAAGAAAAAAGGAGAAAAATCCAAAAACTCTACCGAAAGTGCTGGACGACTTGGGCATGCAAAAATGACTGGCACCAAGCAAAGAAAACTGTATCAGGCAGCTAAGAGTATGGAAAAGCGTTTGGCTGCATTAGAAGATATTCAAGCACCAGAGCATTTGCGTTCTATTCGTTTTCGTCAAAGTTCAGCCCTAGAACTGCACAATAAGTTCCCGATTACGGCAGATGGTCTGAGCTTAAAATTTGGTAGCCGTACTATCTTTGATGACGCTAACTTTATAATACCGCTTGGCGCTAAAGTCGCTATAACTGGATCGAATGGAACAGGGAAAACGTCCTTGTTAAAAATGATATCAGAACGTGCTGATGGATTAACCATATCTCCAAAAGCTGAAATTGGCTACTTTACACAAACAGGATATAAATTTAACACGCATAAATCTGTGCTCTCCTTTATGCAGGAAGAGTGCGAGTACACAGTTGCGGAAATTCGTGCAGTATTGGCTTCAATGGGGATCGGAGCGAATGATATTCAAAAAAACTTATCCGACTTATCGGGAGGTGAAATCATCAAACTGCTTTTATCCAAAATGCTTTTAGGAAAATATAATATTTTGCTTATGGATGAACCAGGAAACTATCTTGACCTAAAAAGTATTGCCGCATTAGAAACAATGATGAAGTCCTATGCAGGAACTATTATCTTCGTATCTCATGACAAGCAATTGGTCGATAATATTGCTGACATTATCTACGAGATCAAAGACCACAAAATCATCAAGACTTTTGAGAGAGATTGTTAATGATAGCCAATCTAATCCGAACATTAATTATTGAACTCTTTAAAGGAAATTAAAAATGACAATTCAAGATATTCAATCACTTGCTGAAGCACACGGCTTGTTGCTTACGGACAAAATGAATTTCAATGAAATGGGCATTGATTTTAAGGTCGTTTTTGCTCTTGATACAAAGGGGCAACAATGGTTGCTGCGTATTCCTCGTCGTGATGGCATGAGGGAACAAATCAAGAAAGAAAAACGCATTTTAGAATTGGTAAAAAAACATCTTTCTGTAGAGGTTCCTGATTGGAGAATTTCATCTACAGAATTAGTGGCTTATCCCATACTTAAAGATAATCCTGTTTTAAATTTGGATGCTGAAACCTATGAAATAATTTGGAATATGGACAAAGATAGCCCGAAATACATAACATCTTTGGCAAAAACCTTATTTGAAATCCATAGTATTCCTGAAAAAGAAGTTCGGGAAAATGATTTGAAAATTATGAAACCTTCAGATTTAAGACCTGAAATAGCAAACAATTTGCAGTTAGTAAAATCTGAAATTGGTATAAGTGAGCAATTGGAAACCCGCTACAGAAAATGGTTGGATAATGATGTTCTATGGGCAGATTTCACCCAATTTATACATGGCGATTTATATGCTGGGCATGTACTAGCTTCAAAGGATGGAGCTGTTTCAGGCGTTATTGATTGGTCAACAGCCCATATAGATGACCCAGCGATTGATTTTGCTGGGCATGTAACTTTGTTTGGAGAAGAAAGCCTCAAAACTCTAATCATCGAGTATGAAAAACTAGGGGGTAAAGTTTGGAATAAACTATATGAACAGACTTTAGAAAGAGCAGCGGCCTCTCCTTTGATGTATGGTTTATTTGCCTTAGAAACTCAAAATGAAAGCCTTATCGTTGGAGCAAAAGCTCAGTTGGGAGTTATATAATTTAAAAATATGATTGCTGAGAACTGCCTTGTTTTGAAACTTGGTTGGCTTTAATTAGTTTTTAGTATTCTTTATAGAAAATGCCTCGATCAAGGGGCATTTCTAACAATCATTTAACATAAAATTTCTTATG
>NZ_VOYW01000087.1:0-3283 GCF_013420085.1 Acinetobacter sp. YH12027 | reverse complement strand
TCCGTATAAGGCATAATCAATAACGACATCTCGGCTGATAATCAGCGCAGTAACTTTAGCCAATCTCGCTGCAATTTCCATGTCAGGAATTTGTCCACTTATTCCAATGATGATGAGAACTGCAGCAATAAATTATAAAGGCAGGATAGGTGGTTACTTAACCAGCATAAGTTATGTAACTTATGCTAATTCATATTAAAATCACATGAAAGCAATCTTAATTAAAAACTTAGTATGAGAGGGCGTGGTCTTTTGTTTAAAGTGACAATTAACTAAAGGGTTACTTCTTGTATTTAGGAGCATAACCAACTTCTAACAAATAAGAAAAATACTTTCTAACATTATCGCTATCAAGAAGATCACTTGATATCCTTTCCTGAAAGTCTTCTAGAGTCTCTCCACGATGTGCGAAATCATTACCAAATTTTGGATAGTTAGTAATATCACATAGCTTTTTAGCAAAGAATATACATTGCTTAGCTGTCAATTTATAAGTTGGCTCTAAAGGAGCACTTGTACTCGTTTTATTTTGTTCTTTTTCTTCAAACATGAAATGTAATTCTGAAATATTTCTTCCCTCCTTTTTTTGTATATAAGAAACAGTAATATCCGTAAATTTGTTAATTTGATTTAAAGCTACGGTAAGAACCCTTTTTTTAAAGTCTCCCATCTTTTTATATTCATCTTCTATCAATCCGAGTTTTGATCTAAGCTCATCTATAGAAATATATAACTTACCAGTTGATCTCCAACGTATGAGTAACTCATACAGGCGAATAGCATAAATGCTTGTAAGTGGTGAGATTTGTTTAAGTTCATATCTTGTGAACTTTTCTTCAAGTTTTACAAATAAGGGGATAATATCTGGTGCAAAAATTAGTTGGACGCATCCCTCTTCCTTAACATAACCAACTTTTGAAACCCACCTACTTTTGTATATTCCTATTTTTCCAGTTATAGGATCTACTGCTTTATAATTCAAATGCCGTTCAAAAAGATTATCACATGCAGATTGTAACGCTTCATAAGATGCTTGACGTCCTAAATTAAACTGTTTCATGTATTCAGAAGCATGAATCGTAAGTATAGTATCAGAAGTAAGTTCTTTCTCAATTTCTCGAGCAGCAATGATCGCAATTAATATTAGCCTTTGCTCAGATAGATTTAGTGAATACGATGCTTCAACCAAATTATTATCTTTATATACTATGTTACTCATAGGAAGATATATTAAGGAAAATGTTATAAATAGATATATTGACAATACTACTTAACGTCCACAAATGAAAGTATTTTTAATAAAAGAATTTGTCAACTTATGCACAGAATTTGTCAACTTAGAAACAGGAAAAAGTCAACTTATTGGTAGGAATATGTCAACTCAGAAACAGGAAAAAGTCAACTTATTGGTAGGAATTTGTCAACATATACTTCCTGTATCCCTTTGCTAGTCAAGCTTTGAGCAGAGATATAAATAATAAATTTAAATAAATATATATAAATTCAAAAAGACCATTCTTTTGTGGATAACTTTTTTTTTAATTTTTTTTTTCATGATAGTTGATTACTTCATAAATCACCGTTAAATTATACACAAACAAACTTACGTAACTTACATAAATTATGATTATCTTAGTTGGTGGTGAAAAAGGCGGTGCTGGTAAAAGCTGTTTAGCTCAAAATCTTGCAGTTTACTTACAACAAAGTCAAAGAGACGTCCTCTTATTAGATGCTGACCCTCAAGGAACAACAACAGATTGGGTCAAAGAAAGAGATGAAAACGATGAATTAAATAATATTCCATCAGTACAAGCATCAGGGAATATACGTTCAGTTTTAAAAGATTTAGATAAAAGATACCAAGATATTATCATTGATGCAGGTGGACAGGATTCTGAAGCATTACGTTCAGCAATGACTATAGCTACACATATGTTATTGCCGTTTAGACCCAAACGAAGAGATCTAAAAACTTTAGATCATATGGAACAAGTTTTAAAATTAGCAAAGACAGTAAATCCAAATCTGAAAGCTAGAGCAATTATTACTCAGTGTCCAACTCTTCCTTCTCAAGTTCAAAGAATTTTAGATGCAAAAGAGGCATGCAAATCATTTGGTATTGATGCATTGAATTCAATCACAACAAATCGAAATGTTTATGATGATGCAGATGAAAATGGGCTTTCGGTTTTTGAAGTAAATAGTGATCCTAAAGCGAAAGCTGAAATTGAAAGTATTGCAAGAGAGTTTTTAGGAGTATAACTATGGCTGGTTTAACTGGGCTAAACAAAAAACCTGAACCTACTGAACAAGATAAAATGTTAGATGCATTTATATCTGGTGCAGAAAAGAGGGTAAAGGCTTTAGAATCAAGTGAAAAAAAATTTATTCGTTACACTTTTTCTCTCAATGAAGATATTAGTAAACTAATTGATGAGCTGGTTGTAAAAGGGCAAAATGCAAGAATAAATCGTTCAAGTATTGTTCGAGCAGCTATAGAAAATTTATCGACATATAGTGCAGATGAATTAAAAGAAATATTAAATAAATAAATTAAAAATATCCCACTTTTTTAAGGGGGATATTTTTTATCCAAGTTAAATTTACTGTAAGTCCCCGGTGAACCCTATAGATATTTTTAAATTCAGCTCAGGCTCTAGCAGTGTGGTGGTAATTTATCTATTTGAGTTATTTTATATGAAGGCGTCCTTTTCTGCACAGACACGGATCTAGGCTATTCAGCTTGGCTGACTGAATTGATGTCATGATGTTTGATGCACATTGTCAAATTCTTTATCAAGCGAAACTCTGAATCAATGCTTGTAATTGTTTCACTATGATGAGTTTGAGTCCAGTGAAATGTTGCTTGTTCCAACCGTAGAGCTTTGAATACCCAGTCCATCATATATCAACACTTTCATACAATGACCACGCTTATTCCAAAACAAGATAACCTCAATGTTGCGATTTGACATGGTCAAAGGCTTTTAGGACATGAGAAAGAGCAGTATAAGTAACTGCTCGCATATCCATGGGCTGAGTAGAAAGCCAGATTTCATCAATGTGAATCTTATTGTGAGCACCTTGGGGAATTCTGCCAAAGCGATTGCTCCTGATACCTTCCGTTTCAGCCCAATCGCTATGTTCGCATCAGGCGTCGTTATTGATTATGCCTTATACGGAACTCCAGAATTAGCCCTCGTTGCGAACAACAAAACCAGAAATCCTGCAGTTCCGCGGACGCTGATAAGTAGACAGATTCCTGACACGGAATACTATAACT
>NZ_VOYW01000086.1:0-3319 GCF_013420085.1 Acinetobacter sp. YH12027 | reverse complement strand
AAATAAAATTCAGTTTTATGATAACTTTACTGTTAAAAGAAGTCTAGACAACCTTGTTTTATGCTTGGATATAAGGCTTATTTTAAAATAATAGTAGTGAAGATTTTCTAAAATTAACATAATACACCTTATACGAAATAAAAATGGGAGCCTTAAGCTCCCATTTTTTAAGTAATTTTTTCAAATAAGGCTTGGGTGAGCATCTAAAATTCGAATCAATGTAGCTGCTGGTCCAGTTGGATAGCGTCGTCCCTGTTCCCAATTTTGCAGGGTACGGGGGCTAATATGTAGACGTGCAGCAAATTCATTTTGGCTCAAGCCAGTTTTTTCACGTACTTCTTTAATATCAGGCAATTCGAGTTCTGTAACTCGGCTTGCTTTAACTTCTTTACGTTTGATAGCTCCAGCTTCTTTGATTGAAGCAACCAAGTCATCAAATAAGTTGTTATCCATGAAATTGCTCCTTCACGAGTTGGTGCAGAATGGCGGTTTCCTTATCTGTTAAATTATCTTTTACTGATTTTGGATAAGCCACTAAGAAAAAGATCTGATCATCCTCGGTGACCCAATAATAAATCACCCGTATCCCACCACTTTTCCCTTTGTTACCTTGAGCACAACGTACTTTGCGAATACCACCGCCATTCTTGATTAGGTCACCTCTATCAGGCTGTACCAAAAGATCTTGCTGAAGTTGACGATATTCCTCATCAGATACAAGGTCTTTAATTTGCTTGGTAAAGATGCTGGTTTCAATAAATAACATGGACTCTTTATACGTCAATGGCGTATTTGAATTTTAGCAGTTTCCATAACAAAAAACGAGAGCTGGTAGATCTCGTTTCGCATAACAGCCATTATGTTAAATTGTAGTAAGAACTTTAATGCGATAGAGCAGAATGTATATGCAAAATAAGCTTGATAACATTATTCAAGAATTAAAAGAACTATCTGGGAATAGTCGTCTAAACATAGAACTACCTGATGATATTTTCATATCTGCTTATGAACGAAAAATAGGTTTTATTTTTCCAAAAGATTATAAAAAAGTTTTGAAAGAGATTAGCAATATCTTTTATGGAACAATTGAATTAGCGTCTCTTACAGATGAGAAAGAATGCTATCGAGGGCTATCTCAGATATTAAATGATGCTAGGGAGCAAGGTCTGCCAGAAGATTGGCTACCTATTTGTGAAGATAATGGTAGTTATTATTGCCTATCTCCTAATCATAAAATTAGATATTGGACAGCAGATGGATATAGCGATGAGCAGTGGGAAGATTTAGCAGATTGGATCAAGCAAGTTTGGATAGATGGAAATTAAGAATTTCTAAAATTAACATAATACACCTTATACGCAATACTTTTTAAATTGTGTTATAATTCAATGTGTTGATTTCAGTTTTATAGCCCACTCACCCTCGAATGGGCTTTTTTTATGATTGTTCACGTTCCACGCCTATTCTTTGATCAATGTTCCACGGTTTTATTTAATGTTGCTGAACAATCAATGGATACCAGTAAAGCCCTTTAGGTCTTCTGTTGCTTCAAATATAAAGTCTATCGATGACATTTTCATTTTTCAAATAGCGATAGACAGCCTGTCTGCTAATACCAAAAGCTTTAGCTAAATCGACTTTCGATGGATATTTCCCTTCTTTCCAGGCGTGTCGTAAAGCTTCAGCCTGCTCTTGATTTAACTTATGGACTCGACCTTTATATTTACCTTGAGCCGCTGCAATCTTAATCCCTTCTTTTTGGCGCTCTAAAATAATCTCTCGTTCAAATTGGGCAAAAGCCCCCATAAGTTGCTGAGTATTCTTATGTAAACCTACCAGTTATTCTTATTCAAATCCTGCCACTCATTTTGGATAGTAGTAGGCCATTGATTTTCTATTCAAATAATTCAAAACAAAATATCCAAATTTGAATCTTGAAGCACAATCTTAATCTGCTATAATTTGTACATCAAATTGATGTACTTGTTGGGTGGGATATGACTAACTTAGCAACGGAACGAATTAATATTCGTTCAACAGTAGATGCAAAAAATGTAATTGAACAAGCTGCGAATTTATTGGGACTCAGTGTAAGTTCCTTTATGCTTCAATCCTCATTTGAAAGAGCAAAAGAATTACTTAAATCTAATTATGAGTTAAAAGTAAATAATGCTGATCGAGATATGTTAATGAACATACTTGAGAACCCACGCCCTGCAAATGATGAGATGAAAAAATTAATGAGTTTATTAGATGAAAATTGAGGTTTTACAAGCCCATCATCAGAAAAAATCATTTAATTGCGGGCAAGATGATTTAAATAAATTCATAAAACAGTATGCATCCCAACATCAGAAATCAGGAACAAGTAAAACGTATGTTGCTATTGATGATGATCTACAAGTGAGAGGGTTTTATTGTTTATCCAGCACATCCATAGGATTTGATGTAGTTGATACTGTGCTTACTAAACGATTACCTCGTTATCCGCTCCCTTGTGTAGTTGTAGGTCGCTTTGCCGTTGATCAAACCGTTCAGGGGCGAGGAATTGGGAAAGTGCTTTTAGCCCATGCTCTTAAACAAGTTTCAACAGTTGCTCAAATTATTGGTGTTAATTTTGTTGTAATACATGCTAAAGATAAAAAAGCGATGGAGTTTTATCAGCGTTTCGGCTTTATTTCATTAACATCAAATCCATTAACATTAATATACCCAGTGAGTGAAATACCTAGTTTCAATTGAAAGTGGTCTACTAGCAATAGGAGTGACTGGTAAACTGCTTACAGGAATTAGTGGCTGATTTATCCAATAATCTGCAAGTTGCAACATCAAATTATCCATCGGGGTGGCCTGAGCCGTAAATGTAATATTCTCTTTCACAAACTGAATAGCCACTCCCCTTTTTACAAGCTGATCAACCTCAGTCACTAAATCTTTAAGACTCCTAGCGAAGCGATCCATAGAGTGCACAACAATCATGTCACCTTCACGGACATAGCTGAGCATTTCCTGAAATTTAGGACGGGCTGTATTTTTTCCTGAAGCTTTATCGACAAATAATCGGTCTACTTCAATTCCCTCAAGTTGGCGTCCAATATTTGGCACTGTTGCAAATAGAGATTTGATTCGATGAAGTTCCTTTTTAAAAGTGCTTAGAGACCGAAAACCCTGTTGATTAGACACACTTCACCTTGAGGCTGACCATAATAAAATGACGATGCTTGTCCTTTACGTAGTGCACGCATGACTTCAATACCTTTAATTGTGGCATAAGCCGTCTTCATAGATTTGAATCCTAATGTGGCCCTGATGATCCGCT
>NZ_VOYW01000085.1:0-3492 GCF_013420085.1 Acinetobacter sp. YH12027 | reverse complement strand
GCAAGTAACTTGGACCAGTGTTGATCATTTAGCATTGTTCGAGGCATAGCGAGTGTAAAATTGGGTTTGGCGATTTAATTTTACTATCTCGCTATTTTTTTAATCAACAAATGTCAACAGACCCTAAAATCGACCATGCATATTTGCATCAAGCCATTGTGAAAATAGGCAATCACATGGCGTTTTCCTGTGGTTGATTTGTTTCTAAATGCGTCTATTTCAAGTATCTGCTTCAAATCGCGTTATAACTATTGTTAGACAATAACAGAGAAGAGGCGAGAACGATGACAACTGAAAATAAAATTGATCAATTGAAAGATAAAGCGTCAGAGTTGGGTGATGATCTAAAGCTCAAAGCCAAAGAGGCTCAACTTGAAGGTGAAAAAGCACTCGATGGTACAAAGCATAAAGTTGAAGAACTCAAGCTTGAGGGTGAAAAAACCTTAAATGACGCCAAACATGAACATGCAGAACAGCATGCTGAAACCAAAGACCGTCTAGAGCAGTTAAAAGCAGAAGCGAGTCATAAATTTGATGAAGCCAAAGTCAAAGCTTCCGAACTTAAACATGAGGCTGTCGAAAAATTTGATGAACTCAAAGTGCAGGCGACAGAGAAATTTGACGAGTTAAAAAAGAAAGCCACTGACACACTGAATAAGTTTAAAAAAGATGATCAAGCTTAATTGTGTCTAATGAAAAAAGCCGCTCTATCTTGAGCGGCTTTTTTAGGATTCATTGTTTTAATCCATCTAAATTTTCAGTCTTAATATTTTTGACTTGATCATCGACTATGGTAATCACATAGCGCATATTGGCAATTTCATAGGTGTAATCTACCGCTAGTTTCGCAGGCAGATTTTTCTCTTGCAGCGGATAAGACACCATTTTCATCGGAGAAGCTTGCATACGCGAGCGCATGAGATCGATGCTATCACCACAATCGCTACAGTTTGTCGGTCAGGTGTTTGAATGGCTTCAGTCGCAATTTCTGCATAGGCTGCTGAAGTCAGGAGCATCAAGGCACATAAAGTCGTTTTATAAATATTCTTCTTATAGATAGTCTTCGGATACATCGTCATCCCCATTTTAAAAACTAAAAAGCACAAAATGTGCCTTTAGATTGCACATCCATCACTATAATTATTCTGTTGAAACGATTGAAATATAAACTGAAATTACGCTGTAAAAGTATGGTTGATATGTAATCAATTTAAAATTTAATGGCTTTGGTTTAGCCGCATAGATCAACTATAAGGGCATTTTAAGTGGCACACGCTTGAAAACTTGCTTGAAAGCTGACTAAATTACTCACTGATGTTACGCAGTAACATCAGACGCACCGTTTGCTTCAAATAAAAGAATGATACGCGGTAAGGTCATCCGCAAGTGTTTGAGACAGGACTCCTTCTAATCAAAAATGGTTTTGCGATACTTTGAATAATTTGACGCTAGTGAACGAGTTTTGCGGATGACAATGGTTTTGGGTACTTTTGCCAAAACAAAAGTACCTCCAGCCGAAGGCTAATCTCTTTATTCAAACCCTAGATATAAGACTCCGTTGAATAGACTTAAAAATCATTTTTAAAATGCGAAATTACTTTTAGGTGCGTAACATCAGTTACTCAACTTTATAAGCTTATAGGGATAAGTCATTCATCTCCCTCTTACTCTGTGGCAGATGAACAGGTAAACTATCGCTATTATCTTTTGATGTTCCTGTTTGGAGACAACATAATGTCGTGGCTTTCTTCTCTAAAATCTGTGTTTTCACCCTCCCAAGAGGTGAAAGAGGAGGAAATCCAACAGGTTTTACAAAACTATGTACTTCCCAATTCGAATAATGCCTTAAAAGACCGTATTACTCAGGTGAATGTGCAAGGTCAGATCTTACAGATCACGATTAATACCTTTCCTTCAGAAGCCGATGACTTACAAAAAATCCATGATGATTTGGCCGATGCATTGGAAAAATGTGGCATCACAGAATTAAATATGCACGTGATTCAGCAAAAGACTGGACATACATCGGGTGGTTGCGGTCATCACCATGTAGAAGGTGAAAGCTGTTCAACACAGCCTAAAGCTAATGAACAAACTGAGCAAAAGTCTACTACGAGTAATCTGCCACCTGTTGTGGATGCATCTGCTACTCAAGCCAAGGCTGAAGAAGATCCAAACAATCCACCAATTCAAAAAGCGGCACCTCTGCAACGTGATGTACCGAAACATCCACGCATTAAAAATGTCATTTTGGTGTCATCTGGTAAAGGTGGTGTGGGTAAATCGACTACCACTGTGAATTTGGCGCTTGCATTACAACAGCTGGGTTTAAAGGTTGGGGTATTAGATGCAGACATCTATGGTCCAAGTATTCCAACGATGCTCGGCAATGCAGGCCGCACGCCGATGATTGAAGCTGAGCAATTTGTTCCTATTGAAGCATATGGTATGGCTGTGCTTTCAATTGGTCACTTAACTGGGGATCACAATACCCCTGTGGCTTGGCGTGGGCCGAAAGCGACGGGGGCGTTAATGCAGCTCTTTAACCAAACGTTGTGGCCTGATCTGGATGTATTGGTCATTGATATGCCACCAGGCACAGGTGATATCCAGTTGACGCTTGCACAGCGTATACCGGTGACAGGTGCTGTGATTGTGACGACACCACAAAATGTTGCATTAATGGATGCGACCAAAGGCATTGAGTTGTTTAATCGTGTACATATTCCCGTGATGGGCGTGGTTGAAAATATGTCGACTCACATCTGTTCGAACTGTGGGCATGAAGAGCAAATCTTTGGTACAGGTGGTGGCGACCAACTTTCAGCCCAATACGACATTCCGCTCTTAGGTCGTTTACCGCTGAATGTACAAATTCGTGAAAATGCCGATGCAGGGAAACCATCTGTGATAGCAGGTGATGATGCTGCTGAAAGCTACATGGCGATTGCACAAAAAGTTGCAGATGCATTACCTCAGGCTGAAAAAGATAAAAACCGTATTTTCTAAGGGTGAACTGAAATTTAAGTTGATCGTATTAAAATCTGGCCTCGTGCCAGATTTTTTATAACGTGGTATTGGGAGTGTTTGAAAATTATGAGTACTGAACTTTAGACATTCAACGATGTCTATGAATTACACATCTAAAAAACGATTTGCACAATTTCTTATTTTTCCTGCGATTATAAGCCGTCTGCCAAGGATAAAATTCTTGAGGCATATCAAAGGATGTCGCGTTTGTACTTAGTTTTTACAAAATAGCTTTCACGATATTTCTATTATTTTGGCTAGGATCAATTCTTTGAACGGCAGTAACTGTACAAACGCATTGTGTCTTAGATTTTTTGCCAAATGTCCTCTGTTACAAGGCATAGGTATCTACACATTTTTTATAAATTGAATGCGATCTGAGCAATCGCATTCAGCTCATCAGACGAATACTCTGACAACAACTGAAGAGTGTTCAATAGTATTGAAAGCCCTGCCAGTATG
>NZ_VOYW01000084.1:0-3535 GCF_013420085.1 Acinetobacter sp. YH12027 | reverse complement strand
TCGCCCTTGTTTGCCTTTTGATGGAGCATACCATTGCGTAGCAGGATCAAACCAAATGGCAATATTTCCGCGACTCATGAGTGCTCGGTTATATGCGGGCCAATTGGTTGTGCGATAGATTTTGTGTGTAGGCTTCTTCATTTGAAAATTATATCGCTGAAAAAGCCTTTACAGATAGGTTTGTGCAACAAAGCCGTTTTTCTATATAAGCCTCACATTGAGCAGGTAAACCAAGATGATATTTTAAAGCGCTATCCACTCTTGCTGTCACATACTCAATATTTTGAATTTCACGCTGTTGAGCAAAGATTTGAATCGCAGGATGTAATTGTTCTGAGCAACTCGCATCATTGCTAAAGTATTTTAATGTCTTAGTTGTAAAAGAATAAATGGCAGCAAACAATCAACCATCTTCAAAAATAATCGCTGATGAAGCATCTAAACTGGATGCAGACCGCCACTCATAATACAACGCCTCATCTGTTCTCAACAAATAAGGCGCTGAGTAATGCTCAAAATGAGATTGAAATTTTTGATAATCATGCTTTAACAACTTTTGAAGTTCTGTTTGAATTTTTTGATTTGAAGCAATTTGCGTAATTGATGAAATATCTGAATATTGATTTAAGCCTAACGCTTGTGCATGGATCAATGTAGGAAGAAAAAAAGAAGAGCAAAGGAATATTTCTGCTTCATAGCGAGAACGGGTCTGACGTTTATTCTATGATGTCCATATATACTTACTTATGGAATGTTCATGTTATATGGACACTTATGGAGTATCAATAAGAGTAAAACCCTTTTGTATAGATTTCATAACATTCTCCACAAATGTTTTTTGTTTATTTATAAGCTTTGTAAAGCTAATTTAGCTTAATTTATAGTTAGCACTAATTGTGCCAAAACTGATTATAATAAAATTAACAGAAAAAACAGCACTTTAAAAAAATATTTTTATTTTTTGTAATCATTGCGTCTCTTTTTGTGTTTAAAAGTGACGATTTGTGTCACTTTTAAACCTGTTTATTAACGTAGTATTATTGGCGAATTGGCTATTTCATTAACACGGTCTTGCGTTTTATCAGCATAAAACTGATTCAAGACTAAACCTATTTCAAAAACACCATTCGTCAGCGCATTGCGATAGTCTTTAGCTTGCATTTTAGCAATGATATTTTGGCAAATATCTTGCCAAATTTTATCGTTAGTTGCTTGACGCAGCCCACGGTCAAAAACAATTTCTACCTGACGTTCGCAGATATTCAAATACAATAATACTCCGCTATTAAACTCAGTATCCCAGACACCTAACTCAGCAAAAAGCTGTTCAGCACGAGCACGGGTGTTTTGATAATAGGCTTGGTTTGACGGAATATGTCCCTCTATCACCACCTGTATTTCGCCCACATGGCCATGCTCAGCTTCTGTCACCGCTTGTGCAATGGCCTGCTGATCTTGCTTATTAAAAAACCGGTTTGCTGCAGGCATATAAAAGAAGTGCTTCAACCAGCGTTTAAAACTTGGTTGCTGTATTTCCTGTGTTTTAGGACAGGTGACAATTTCTGTTGTTTCTGTTTTCGTTACCATGAACCTGATGCTCCCCCACCGCCAAAACCACCACCGCCTCCGCTATAGCCACCGCCACCAAAACCACCACCACCGCTGCGACCACCTCCGCCTCCACCACCAGCAAGAAACATTTGAAAAATGGTTTGAGCAATAGCAGTGATGAGTAGAAAGAAAATTGCTCCACCCATCAACAGACTGGTGAGTAGACCTGCACCATTGACCAAACCCGCAACGGTACCTGCAACAGCTGCAGTTGACGCACTTAAGCGCTTACCCACAATAAAGGATGCAAAAATACCAATCACCAAAATAATGAGAACCGTTGTAAACGTTTTCTCTTTGGCTTGTTGTTCGTGTAAGGCTTTTTCCTGACGCTCTTTCAACTCTTGGGCTGCCTGAGCTGCAACTTCAGGGTCTTGATTTAAAATACGTGTTATTTCCGTTAAGCCAGCATCTATGCCTTGAGCATACTGAGCTTGCTTAAAATACGGTGTGATTTGATTACGAATTATGCGACTAACGATGATATCGGGCATGATTCCTTCTAACCCATAACCCGTAAGGATTTGAATTCTACGGTCGTTCACGGCGATTGCCATCAATATCCCGTTGTCACGTTTTGCAGAACCGAGTTGCCATTTTTCTGCAACACGCATGGCATAATCAAAAATATCTTCTTGACCTGTGGTTGGTACAATCACGATACCAACTTGTGCCTTGCCTTGTTCGTGTAACTGTAGAATTTTCTGGCTAATAGCTTGCTTTTCAGCAGCTGAAAGTAAATTTGCCTGATCAACTACAGGTTCATTTAGGGTCGGCAAGCCGCGAATCGACTCGCCATCTGCCATATCATTGGCAATACTCGGCTGCTGAATTTTGATTTCAGGCTCTGCTGTTGTTTCTTTTTGCGTAGCTGACTGTTGATCTTTTAATATTTTACCGACAACAACTGTTTCAGCATCTACATCTGTAGCGGTGGCAGTTTCTGCATGTGTGAAACCCACCACACACAATAAGCATGCTAAAACCATGCGCTGCAACCACAACAAACCTGTATGTTTTAACTCAAAATCCACCATCAGCCCACCTCACAATGCAGTGATGCCAATTAATTAAAATCAACTTTTGGTGCAGTTTGTGCACTTTGCTCTGCGCTAAAGTTAGGCTTGGTATCCATACCGATGACTTTAGCTGTCATCACTTGCGGGAACTGGCGTGCATAGCCGTTAAAGTCTTGTACCGTAGTAATGTAGCGATTACGTGCGACAGCGATCCGGTTTTCAGTGCCTTCTAACTGAACCTGTAAGTCACGAAATTGCTCATTGGCTTTTAAGTCTGGATAATTTTCCGAAACAGCAATTAAACGTGATAGTGCGCTGGTCATCTGCGCTTGAGCTTCTTGATATTTTTGGAACAGTGCTGGATCTTCCAAAACTTCCTTATCCACTTTTAAGCCCGCAACATTGGCACGTGCTTGAGTCACTTCTGTCAGTACTTGTTCCTCATGTTTCGCGTAACCTTTAACCACATTGACAAGATTCGGTACCAAATCTGCACGGCGTTGATATTGGTTTTGCACCTCAGACCATGCTGCTGTAACGGCCTCGTCTTTGACTTGTAATGTGTTATAGCCACAACCACTCAGGGTCAACGTACTGACTAATGCGATTGCGAGCATGCTTTTTTTCATTGAATTCATAACCCTTAACCTCAAGTATTTATTTGTAATTGTTTAAATAAATTCATTCTAACCTTATTTTTCGAATGAATTATGTATTTTCTTTGTGATTAAACTGATCTACTCGAAAAATATTTAGCATAAAAAAAAGCCCACAACTCGTAATGCCAGTCAGTTAAGCAAATTTTAGTAAAATGTAGTAAAAATGAGTGTATGTGAATACGCTCATTTTTTTATGTCTTTATCTGAACATTTAGAATCCACTCTTGAACATTCTCTCCCATCACT